>JBKPNA010000116.1:0-7331 GCA_046765695.1 Actinomycetota bacterium
GCGTCCCCGAAGTCACCGCCCCCATCGCCACCGGGGTCCCCGAAGTCACCGCCGCCGTCGGCGCCGCCGCCGATCTCACCGGCCATCGCCGGCATCGCGAACATGTTCCCCATGCCGCCGAACATCAGGCTGCCGATCAGCATGCCGGAGAGCAGTTCGCTGCCGCTCCACCGGCTGTAGTAACCCTGGGCCCACGGCGCGTACGCCGGGCCACCTTCCCAATAGGGCACCCGCTGGGCACCCACCTGAACGGTGCGGATGTACGGGTCGGCGCCGGCTAGCACCCGTTCCGCGTCGGCTGGGCAGGCCGGCACGCGGCGCGGAACCCCGCCCGGCGGCGCCCACTCCACGTCGGTCGACGAGGGGCCGTGGGCCGGGTTGAAGAAGCACGGCGGCCGCTTGGCCGGCAGCGGCTGACCGGCGATCCGTGCCTTGACGCAGGCCACGGCGTACCGGCCGTCCTCCAGGATTTCGGTGACGTGCCGAATCTCCTCAGGCCTCGTCACCGCGTTCAACGACATCTTCGCGTTGTCGTAGGCGTCGAGTGCGCGCTGGTAGTCCTGTTGCATGGGCTCGTCGAGGGCGTGGCCGGCGACGTCGGAGTCCAGCCGCTGCAGCTCCTCGCCGAACTTGGTGACGTCCTCGTCGGCGGCCTTCTTTGAGGTGGTGAGCTGTGACTCCAACGCGGCCTGCTGCTGTGCCTGCCGCCGATTGACTGCCTGCCGCCGATAGAGTCCGACCCCCGCGAGTACTACGGCCACGATGACCAGTAGCACGATCAGTTCACCCATGGCACTCAGTCTGCCTGTGGCCTCGGGGGATCCGATATGGGTGGTCCGGTTCTTAACTACCTTTTACTGCTCCAGCTAGCCGTCGACGATGAGGCAGAGGGTCGAGCCACTGGTCACCGTCGCGCCGACCTGAGCGTTGAGATCGGTCACCCGGCCCGACCGATGAGCGGTCAGCGGCTGCTCCATCTTCATGGCCTCCAGCACGACGACCAGGTCGCCCGCCTGCACCGAGTCACCGTCGGCGACCGCCACCTTCACGATGGTCCCCTGCATGGGCGAGGTCAGCGCGTCTCCCGATGGTGCCTTGGCAGTGCCGGCGGCCCCGCCGCGGCGTACCGGCTTCTTGCTCCGTGCTGGTGCCGCCGCGCCGTTGGCGGCGCCGAGTCCGGCGGGCACCACCACCTCCAGGCGCTTGCCGTTAACTTCCACGACCACCGTGGACCGCTCATCCGGCTCGGCGCCGGAAACCTGCGAGCCGCTGTAGGGCGGTATCTCCGCAGTGAACTCCGTCTCGATCCACCGGGTGTGTACGCCGAACCGGCCGTCAGCCGCGGTGAAGGCCGGGTCGTTCAGCACGGCGCGGTGGAAGGGGACCACGGTCGGCATCCCCTCCACCACCAACTCCGCCAGCGCCCGGCGGGAACGGGCCAGCGCCTGAGTTCGGTCGGCGCCGGTGACGATGATCTTGGCGACCAGGGAATCGAAGCTGCCGGGCACCGTCATCCCGCTGACGTAGCCCTCGTCCACCCGGACGCCGGGACCGGACGGCGCTCGCCAGTCGGTCAGCGTCCCGGGGGCCGGCATGAAGTTGCGCCCGGCGTCTTCGGCGTTGATCCGGAACTCCATCGAGTGCCCGCGAATCTCCGGGTCGGGATAGCCGAGCGGCTCTCCTTCGGCGATCCGGAACATCTCCCGGACCAGGTCCAGCCCGGTGACCTCCTCCGAGACCGGGTGCTCCACCTGCAGCCGGGTGTTGACCTCCAGGAAGCTGATGGTCCCGTCAGGGGCGACCAGGAACTCGCAGGTCCCCGCCCCGACGTAGCCGGCGGCGCCGAGGATGGCTTTGGAGGCGCTGTAGAGCCGATCCAGCTGCTCGGTGGAGAGGAACGGTGCCGGTGCCTCCTCCACCAGCTTCTGGTGCCGTCGCTGGAGTGAGCAGTCCCGGGTGGAGACGACAACGACATTGCCATGCGTGTCGGCCAGGCACTGGGTCTCGACGTGCCGCGGCCGGTCGAGGTAGCGCTCCACGAAGCATTCACCGCGGCCGAAGGCTGCGACGGCCTCGCGGGTGGCGGACTCGAACAGTGCGGGAATCTCCTCGAGCTCCCGGGCAACCTTCAGCCCTCGGCCACCGCCGCCGAACGCGGCCTTGATCGCGATCGGCAGCCCGTGCTCCTTGGCGAACTCGACGACCGCGTCTGCATCGGCCACCGGATCGGGGGTGCCGGGCACCTGCGGGGCTCCGACCTGCTGGGCGATATGCCGTGCCTTGACCTTGTCGCCCAGCGCCTCGATGGCGGCAGGAGGCGGCCCGATCCAGATCAACCCGGCGTCGATCACCGCCTGCGCGAACCCGGCGTTCTCCGCCAGGAACCCGTAGCCCGGGTGCACCGCGTTCGCGCCGCTGCGCTCGGCGACCGCCAGGATCTTGCCGATGTTCAGGTAGGTCTCGGCGGGGGTCGCGCCGCCCAGGGCGTACGCCTCGTCGGCGAGCGAGACGAACAGGGAGTCGCGATCGGGCTCGGCGTACACCGCCACGCTGGGCAGTCCGGCATCGGCCGCCGCCCGGATCACGCGGACGGCGATCTCACCCCGGTTGGCGATCAGCACCTTGCGGATGCGCACGCGATCCTCTCCTTCGACTCACCTGGTCGTCACTCTAGCGAGGCGGCAGTGAACCGGATGCGCTCGCCGGGTCGCAGCTGGGCGGCGTGGTCGGCGTCCCGTTTGGTGACGACGGCGATCACCGGGTAGCCGCCGGTCACCGGGTGGTCGGCAAGGAAGATCAGCGGCTCACCCGAGGACGGCACCTGCACCGCACCGCGAATCAGGCCTTCCGACGGCAGCTCGGCGGTGATCCGCCGGCTCAGCGCCGGCCCGGTCAGCCGAACCCCGACCCGATTGCTCTCCGCGGTCACTGTCCACCGCTGGTGGATGAGGTCGTTCCAGGCCTCCTCGGTGAACCAGTCGCGCCGTGGTCCGGCGGTGATCGAGAGGGTCTTCCGGGGCTGGCTGGGCGGAGCGAGGTCCACGCCTGGCAGCGGCGGGCCGGGCCGGCCCACGTCCAGTGTCTGGCCGGGCTGCAGCGGGGGCGGACCGAGCCCGGACAGCACGTCGCTCGACCGGCTGCCCAGGACCGGATCGGCCAGAACTCCGCCGCGCACCGCCAGGTAGTTGCGCACTCCGTACGCGGGCGCCTGGACGACGAGCCGGTTGCCTGGTGGCAGTGCGATCAGACTGTGCGAAGCGCTCGGCTGGTCATCGACAAGCACGCTGGTCGGCGCTCCGGTGACGGCCACCCACGCCATTCGGCTGGCGCGGATCGCCAGGCCGCCCATCGTCACCTCGATCGTCGCATCGCTCTCGGGGTTGCCCACCAGCCGGTTGGCCAGTCGGTGCGCCGCTTGGTCGGCGGCGCCGGAGGGCGACACGCCGAGGTAGGCCAGCCGGGGGCGGCCGAGGTCCTGCAGCGTGGCCAGCGGGCCGGTCGCCTCGATGATGATCATGGAGGGGTCACCGCGGTGAACCGGACCCGGACGCCCGGCCGGAGCAGGGCCGGGGGCTCGCGGTCGAGATCCCACAGAGGAGCATCGGTCCGCCCGATCAGTTGCCAGCCGCCCGGTCCGGAACGGGGATAGATGCCGGAGAAGGCATCGGCAAGCCCGACGGCGCCCGCGGGCACCGAGGTTCGCGGCCGATCGCGCCTCGGCACCCGAAGCCGGTCGTCCTCGCCGACCAGATATCCGAACCCCGGGGCGAAGCCGCAGAAGGCCACGGTCCAGATCTGGCTGGTGTGGGCGGCGACCACGCCGGCCGGGTCGAGCCCGGTCAGCTCGGCGACCTCGGCCAGGTCCGCACCCGAGTAGTCCACCTCGATGGACAGCACGTTCTGCTCATCGAGCGGTTGGTCGGCAACGTCCAGCGCCAGCAGCCGCTGCCGCTCAGCCGCGGTCAGTGGCGCATCGAGGCGGAGCAGCAGGGTCTGCGCGCCGGGCACGACCTCGCTCACCCCGTCGAACTCGTGCTCGACCGCCGGCCGCAGCGCTCTGGCCTCGGCGAAGTCCGCGCACTCCAGCAGGACTGCCCCGGCCCCGTAGTTCAGCAGCCGCCGGGTCATGCGCTGTCGACGAACGATGTGATCGGCACCCCGGCGCTCTCCAGGGCGGCCCGGACGGCTTGCGCCATCGCGACCGCGCCCGGGCTGTCACCGTGGGTGCAGAAGGAGTCGGCGGCGCCGTCGGTGGCGGCGCCGACCGCCCGCTGAGCGGCGTACTCCGCGTCGTGAATCAGGGCATTGGGCTGTCGGCGGTCGACCAGCCGGCCGTCAGCGGTGTAGTTGCGATCCACAAAGTACTCGGTGACCGGGCGGAGGCCGCGCTGCTCGGCAAGCCGCAGCAGCGCGGAGCCGGGTAGCCCGAGCAGGGGCAGATCCGGGTCGTACGCCCGCACCGCCTCGACCACCGCCCGCGCCTGCGCTTCGTGGTCGACGCAGGTGTTGTAGAGCGCGCCGTGCGGTTTGACGTAGCGAACACGGCCGCCGACGGTCCTGGCCAACCCGTCCAGGGCCCCGATCTGGTAGACGACCGCGGCGGTCAGGTCGGCGGCCGACATGTCGAGAAAGCGCCGGCCGAAGCCGAGGAGGTCCGGGTAGCCGACCTGGGCCCCGATCACGACGCCGCGACTCACGGCCCGCCGGCAGACCTGATGCAGAGTCGTCGGATCACCGGCGTGGAACCCACACGCCACGTTCGCACTCGTCACCACGCCGAGCATGGCGTCGTCGTCACCCAGCGTCCAGCGGCCGTAGGACTCCCCGAGATCCGCATTGAGGTCGACCACGCCACCAGTCTGTCAAAAGGTGTAGGCCCCCCAAGTATGAGTTGGGGGGCCTACGGAGGGTAGCTAGAGTGAAGCGACGTCTCCAGCCGACCAGGCGACCCGGCGGATCTCAGCAGCCCGTCACCAGCCGCTGCGGCGAGTTGCCTCGCCGTGCAGATCCTCGGTTCATCCCAGTCCCGCTCTCCCTCGCGGGAGGGCGTAACAGATTTCTATACCGTCCCCCAGCACCCTGCAAGCCATTGCCGGGAAGAACATCGGAGCAATTTCTCCTCCACAGAACGATCCACAGCTGTGGGTAGTTTCTGCACCGAAGTGATCAACTTCTCCACAGCCGAGGCGCCCCTGCTGTGGACGAATTGGGCAGTATTGTGACGCCGTGGAGCCCGAGCCGGACACCAAGGACTGGACCTGGACCGTGCAGCGGCGTTGCCCTGAGTGCGGGCTTGCGGCAGGCGAGATCGACGTGGCGGAGATCGGTTCTCGCGCCTTCGTGGCCGCCGAGGAGTGGGTGCAGATCCTCAGATCCAGCCCAGCCGTCACGGCCCGGCCATCGCCCCAGGTCTGGTCGCCGCTGGAGTACGGCGCGCATGTCCGCGACGTCTTCCGGCTCTTCGATGCCCGGCTGCAGCTGATGCTGGACCAAGACGATCCGACATTCCCCAATTGGGACCAGAACGAGACGGCCATCCGGGAGCGGTATTCCGAACAGGATCCCGAGGTCGTCGCGGACGAGTTGGAGGCGGCGGCCCAGACCATGGTCGATCACATCCAGGCGTTGCGGACCGACCAGCTGGGCCGGGCCGGCCGGCGCTCCAACGGGTCAGAGTTCACTGTCGTCACGCTGCTGCAGTACTTCCTGCACGACGTGATCCATCACCTCTGGGATGTCACCGGCCAGCAGGATGCCGCGGCGTCACTCGCCCTGGACCAGAGCGGCTAGGTCTGATCGGCAGCGGTCCTCCAAGGTGTCCAGCTCGGCCAGCGCCTCGTCGAGGTCGCGGCGTTTCTCCAGCAACGCGCGTCGCCGCTTGCCGATGTCGGCGATCAGGAACTCCAGCTGTCCCCGCTCACCAGGGGTCTCGTCGTACAGCCCGAGGATGTGCGCGATCTCGCCGAGGGTGAAGCCGAGCCGCTTGCCCCGCAGGATGAGCTGCAGCCGGACCCGGTCGCGATCATGGAAGATCCGCGTCTGACCCACCCGCTCGGGGGTCAGCAGCCCCCGGTCCTCGTAGAACCTGATCGTGCGCAGCGTGGTGTCGAACTCCTCGGCCAACTGCCCGATGGTCCAGGTCCTGCTCATCCGCACAGTTTAGCTACAGCGCTTACGCTTACGTAAACGTAAGGCTATGCTGGGTGGATGACCAGCAGCTTCGCGCTGGGCCCCGACCACGAGGAGTTCCGCGCGGTCGTCGCCGACTTCGCGGCCCGGGACCTGGCGCCCCATGTCGAACGCTGGAACGCCGCGCACCAAGCTCCGCTCGAGGCGGTCAAGCTGATGGGCGACCTCGGGCTGTTCAGTCTGGGCGGGCCGGAGGAGTACGGCGGCTCCGGAGACTTCACCAGCCTGTGCATCGCCATCGAGGAGATCGGCCGGGTCGATCAGTCCCTGGGCATCACCCTCGAAGCGGCCGTCGGGCTGGGCAGCGGCCCCATCGCCCGGTTCGGTACGCCGGAGCAGAAGCAACGCTGGCTGCCCGACCTGCTGGCCGGCCACGCGCTGGCCGCGTTCGGGCTGACCGAGCCCGACGCCGGCTCGGACGCCGGCGCGACCCGGACCCGGGCGGAGCTGCGCGACGGCAGCTGGGTGATCAACGGAAACAAGCAGTTCATCACCAACTCGGGGACCGACATCACGTCGCTCTGCACCGTCACCGCGCGGACCGGCACTCGGGAGGACGGCAAGCCGGAGATCTCGGCCATCATGGTGCCGGCCGGTACGCCCGGGCTGGTGGTCGGGCCGGCGTACGCGAAGCTGGGCTGGCACGCGTCGGACACCCATCCGCTGACGCTGACCGACGTCATGGTGCCGGAAGATCATCTGCTGGGCGAGCGTGGCCACGGGTACGGTCAGTTCCTGTCGGTCCTGGACGATGGCCGGGTCGCCATCGCCGCCCTTGCGCTGGGCTGCATCCGGGCCTGCCGCGATCTCGCTGTCGCATACGCAGGGGAGCGGATCTGCTTCGGCGGGCCGATCGGCCGCAAGCAGGGGGTGGCCTTCCAGCTCGCCGACCTGGACGTGATGGCGGCCGCGGCCCACCAGCTGGTGTACGCCGCGGCAGCGATGCGGGACGCCGGCGGCGTGTCCCATCCCCGGGGGACACCCGCCGAGGCCCCCGGGTTCAGTTCGCGCGCCTTCAACCGGGCCGCCGCGATCGCCAAGCTCTACGCGACCGAGTCGGCCGTCACCGCGGCCCGGGTCGCCAGCCAGGTCTTCGGCGGCTACGGGTTCATGGAGGAGTACCCGATCGCCCGGTTCTACCG
>JBKPNA010000117.1:0-5730 GCA_046765695.1 Actinomycetota bacterium
TCGAAGCCGACTCCCTCGGCGAACGCGTTGGCGGTGTTCACCGCGTCCTGGCCGATCATCGCGTCGACGACGAACAGCACCTCGTCAGGCTGCACGGCGTCCCGAATGTCCGCCGCCTGCTGCATCATCTCCGCGTCGACGCCGAGCCGGCCCGCGGTGTCCACGATCACCACGTCGTAGAGCCGCCGTTCGGCTTCCCCGATCGAGCTTCTGGCCACCTGGACCGGGTTCCCGATGCCGTTGCCGGGCTCCGGCGCGTACACATGGATCCCGGCTCGCTGGCCGATGATCTGCAGCTGGTTGACAGCGTTCGGACGCTGGAGGTCGGCGGCCACCAGCAGCGGCGAGTGACCCTGCTGCCGCAGCCAGAGCGCGAGCTTGCCGGCCAGCGTGGTCTTGCCCGAACCCTGCAGGCCGGCCAGCATGATCACCGTCGGCGGGCGCTTCGCGAAGCGCAGCAGTCGCGTCTCGCCACCGAGGATGCGGATCAGCTCCTCGTTGACGATCTTGATGATCTGCTGGCCGGGGTTGAGTGCCCGGGACACCTCCTCCCCGCGCGCCCGTTCCTTGACCGCGGCGACGAAGTCCCTGACCACGCTCAGGTTGACGTCGGCTTCCAGCAGCGCCACCCGGATCTCCCGGGCAGTTGCGTCGATATCGGCCTCCGAGAGGCGACCCTTGCCTCGCAGCGATTTGAACGTCGCCGCAAGGCGGTCTTGCAAGGTGTCGAACACAGACTCGTCCTCGTGATATGGATCGGTGCTCGGCTCAGCCTACTCATCCGTACCACGAGCGCTTAGTGGTCGACGGTTGAATCGATAGCTGTTTACGGGGTAAACACAATGTGATGAGCGCGCCTGATGATCTGATCGCCGGGCGGTATCGGCTGCAGGAAATGGTCGGTTCCGGGGGCATGGGCTCGGTGTGGCGGGCATGGGACGAACGCCTGCATCGGACGGTCGCACTGAAGCAGCTGTCGTTGGTCCCAGGCCTCGACGCAGCGGAGGCCGAGCTGGCGAACGAACGCGCCATGCGCGAGGCCCGGATCACCGCTCGTCTCTCCCATCCGTACGCGGTCTCGGTCTACGACGTGGTGGAGCACGAGGGCCGGCCGTGCATCGTGATGCAGTTCCTGCCGTCGGTCACCCTCGCCAGCGTGCTCGCAGACGTCGGAACGCTGCAGCCTGAGGAGGCCATGCAAGTGGGCAGGCAGGTCGCCTCGGCGCTGGCAGCGGCCCACCGGGCCGGAATCACCCATCGCGATGTCAAGCCCGGAAACATCCTGATCGCCGATGACGGCACTGCGCTGATCAGCGACTTCGGTATCTCGCACGCCCTGGGCGATGCCACCCTGACCTCGACCGGCCTGATCCACGGCACTCCGGCGTTCATTTCACCCGAAGTCGCCAGGGGTGCCGAGGCCAAATTCGCCTCCGATGTGTTCTCCCTTGGTTCGACGCTCTATACGGCGTTGGAGGGGGAACCGCCGTTCGGCAGGGATCCCAACACGATCGCCCTGTTGCACAAGGTCGCTGCGGGTCAGTTCCCTCCACCGCAGCGCGCCGGCCCGCTGACCCTGCTGCTGGAGCAGATGCTGTCGGCGGATCCGGCGGATCGTCCTGCCATGAAGGACGTCGCCTTCCGGCTCGAGCGTCTGGTCGCCGGAGCCGGCGACCCGGAGGCCGCCGCGGCGCAGCCGCCTCCACCACCGCCGGCTGCTGCGACGCTGCCGGCTGCGACACAGCCTGCTCCGACGCCGACCCCTCCGACTCCGCCCGAACGAAGCAGCCGGCGGAACACCCGAGTGCTGGCGACGGTGGCCGCGGTGGTGGTGGCCGCGCTGCTGTCAACCGTCCTGTGGTGGCAGTACGGTCGGCCCGGTCCGCTGGCCGCCCAGGACGAGGACTCAGCGGGATCCGGGTCAACCCCCGGAGTCGCCGCTAGGTCGACCGCTGCCACACCATCCCAGGCCGCGGAGTCCGGTCGATCGACCACCTCACCGGCGACGCCTAAGGATCGCACCACGGAGGCGACTCCGAGCCCGACGGCCTCCCGGACCACTCGCAAGGCGACTAAGGCGCCGAACCGGCAGCCCGACGCGAACTCGGCCGCCGATCTGGCCCGGGCGATCAGCAGCTACTACGCGTTGATGCCACGGGGCACCGATCAGGGCTGGCCAAGGATGACCGCGAACTACCAGACCAACCACGCCGGCGGCAGGAGCGGATACGAGCGATTCTGGGCTCCGGTCGATCGCGTGTCGGCCCGGAACGTCGTCGGACTACCGCCGGGACAGGCCCGGGCGACCATCGTCTACTACTACAAGAACGGCCAGGTGATCACCGAGCGGACCGGCTACGGTCTGGTCGAGCAGGACGGCATGCTGAAGATCAGCAGCTCGACGGTGCTCAGTCACTCCACCCGATACGCCTAGCGCCCTCCAGCCCTTCTGCGTTTGGCGCGCCAAGATGGCTAACGAGTGCGCACGGCCGACAAGGAGCACCCGCCAGCCATCTGGAGGCGGCAAACGGTGGGAAGGAGATAACGTCATGGCGATGAGGGTCGCCGTGCTGTCCGACACCCATAGCCCCCGGTTCTGGAAACGTTGCCCACCGGCGGTAGCCGCCCACCTCACCGGGGTCGACCTGATCCTGCACGCCGGTGACGTCTGCACCGCCGACGTGCTCGACGAGCTGTCGGCGTACGCGCCGGTGCGGGCCGTGCTCGGCAACAACGACCGGCCGGATGTGGCCGACTGGGGTGCACCCGAGACGCTGGAGCTCGAAGTGGAGGGTCTCCGCGTCGCCATGGTTCACGACAGCGGGCCGGCCGCCGGCCGGGTGGCCCGGCTGCGGCGGCGGTTTCCGGCCGCAGACCTCGTCGTGTTCGGGCATTCGCACATCCCGATGGACCGTACGGAGGACGGACTGCGGATCTTCAACCCCGGCTCCCCGACCGACAAACGGCGCCAGCCGTACGCCACCCTGGGCGAGCTCACCATCCTGGACGGGAAGCTGGTGCAGGCCAGGATCGCCGAGCTGGCATGAGCCGACCCATCTCCCACCAGATGAAGCATCTGTTCGAGCTGCGCCAGGTCCCGTACGACTCGCCCGACGCGGAGGCGCTGACCGAGCAGGCGCAGCTGTACTACATCGAGATCTACGGCGGACCGGACGGCACCCCGTTCGCGGCGGTCGAGTTCGCCCCGCCGAAGGGCCGCTTCTATGTCGGATACCTCGACGAGCAGCCCGTCGCGATGGGCGGCTGGCGGTTGTCACCGGTCATCGCGCCCGCGGGCGCGATGCGGCCGGCTGAGATCAAGCGGATGTTCGTCCGGGCCGACGTACGCCAGAAAGGCCTGGCTCGGCGGCTGTTGGCCGCTCTGGAAGCCACGGCGCTGGACGCCGGGGCTGACTGGATGATCCTGGAGACGGGACGACCACAGGTCGCAGCAGTGGCGTTCTATCGCGCCTGTGGTTATGTCGATATCGAGCCATTCGGCTACTACGGGGAAAGCCCTTCGGTGGTCAGCCTCGGCAAGCCCCTTCAGGGCAGAGGCTAGGTTCGAACGCATGAGCAACGAGAAGAAGATCGCGTTCCTGACCGCGGCCGAGGGCGTCGAGCAGGCCGAGCTGACCGACCCGTGGGCGGCCGTGTCCGACGCCGGTTACCAGCCGATCCTGATCAGTCCTGAGGACGGCAAGGTTCAGCTGTTCGAGCACCTGGACAAGGCCGACACGCAGCCCGTCGACGTAACCGTGGCCGAGGCGAACGTCGATGACTATGACGCGCTGGTGCTTCCCGGCGGGGTGGCCAATCCTGACCAGCTCCGGATGGACGCTGATGCGGTTGCCTTCGTTCGTGCGTTCGTCGAATCCGGCAAGCCAGTGGCGGCGATCTGCCACGCGCCGTGGACCCTGGTCGAGGCCGATGTGGTGCGGGGCCGCCGCCTGACGTCCTGGCCGAGCCTGCAGACCGACATTCGCAACGCCGGTGGCGACTGGGTGGACGAGCCGGTTGTCGTCGACGGCAACCTGATCACCAGCCGGAAGCCGGACGACCTGGCTGCCTTCAACGGTGCGCTGCTGGAGGCGGTCAACCACGGCGTCTCGAGCGCGGCCGCGGCAAGCTGAGACCTAGGGCTGCGGTCGGTCAGGCAACCTGGAAGGACCGCTTGGCCAGACCCATCTGGAAGTCGTCGATGATCGTTGTGGGCGGCGCAGCGGGGTCGGTGGCGGCGCCCAGGGTGACGAAGAGCGGGGTGTAGTGCTCCACCGTGGGATGCGCGTACGGCATCCCCGGCGCGCCGCGGAAGTCGGCCAGCGTCTCGACGGCCCCGGCGGCCAGCACCTCGGCGGCCCAGGCGTCGAAGTCGGCCGACCAACCGGGCACGACGTTGTACTCGAAGCTGTCGCGGCTCAGGAACGGCAGCCCATGGGTCAGGTAGCCGGAGCCGATGATCAGCACGCCCTCGGAACGCAGCGGCCGCAGCTGCTCGCCGATTCGGAGCAGCCGGTCCGGGTCATGGCTGGGCAGGCTGAGCTGGAGCACCGGCACGTCGGCGTACGGGTACATCACCTTCAGCGGCACCCACGCGCCATGGTCGAGGCCTCGACTGGGGTGTTCGTGTACGTGCTCGGTCGCCGACAACCGCGAGGTCACCGATGCGGCCAGCTGCCGCGCATCCGGCGTCGGATAGGTCATCACATAGAAACGGGGAGCGAAACCGCCGAAGTCGTAGACCAGTGGCGTGCCGGCCGCCGAGGCCGACAGGGCCAGCGGCGCCGACTCCCAGTGGGCGCTCACGATGAGCACCGCCCTCGGCTTGGGCAGCGACATCGACCAGCTGGACAGCTGGTCGATCCAGGTGGCGTCGTTGAACAGCGGCGGCGCACCGTGCCCGAGATAGAGCGCGGGCATCGGCCCATCCGTGGGCTGCCAGACGGCTTGGTCGCGGCTGGCCGGCGCGCTCGTACGCAGGAAGTCGTCGAACGCACCACCCTGGACGGCCGGACGGATGATGCTGAACAACCAAGGCTCCTGAAGTAAGTTGAGTGTTCAACTATATCAGGAGCGTCACCACCTCGGATGAATGCTGGCGCGCAGCCGACGGTCATACAGGTCGGCGACCGCGTCCAGGAATGCGGCAGGCAGCGCCGGGAGCAGCCCGGCCGCCGCGTTCGCCCGGGCCTGGTCGGCCGAGCGGGCACCTGGGATCACCGTGGTCACGCCCGGCTGCTGGATCACCCACGCCAACGCCGCCTGAGCCGGCGGCACCTCGCCGAGATGCTCCCGCACCAGGGCCGTGAACTCCTGCGCGGCCGCCACCCCCGTCTCGTAGTCGACCCCGGAGAACGTCTCGCCGACGTCGAACGACTCGCCTTGCCGGTTGTAGTTGCGATGGTCGTTCTCGTCGAACTGGGTCTCGAGCGTGTAGCGGCCACTCAGCAGCCCGCTGGCCAGCGGCACTCGGGCGATGATGCCGACGCCTGCCGCCGCGGCCGCCGGCAGGACGTAGTCCAGCGGCTTGCGCCGGAACGCGTTCAGGATGATCTGCACGGTGGCGGTGCCCCGCCGGGAGATGGCGGTCAGCGCCTCGTCGCTGGTCTCGACACTGACGCCGTACGCCGCGATCACACCGTCCTCGACCAGGGTGGCGAGGGCGTCATAGGTCTCGTCGCGAGAGAACACAGGGGTCGGCGGGCAGTGCAGCTGCACCAGGTCGATCCG
>JBKPNA010000118.1:0-3874 GCA_046765695.1 Actinomycetota bacterium
CCCCGGAGCCGATACCGCCCGCTCCGCCGGAGCTGGCCGCCTGGGCCGGTTCGCTGGAACTCAGCCGGCTGCCTGACGAACTCGTCACCGCCGCTCGGCACCTGGTGCAGCGAGCTCCCGGCCTCGCGGACTATCCCCGCAACCAGCTCGCCACCGAGCTGGCCCGCCAGGTGGCGGCCCGGACCGCACCACCGCCTCCGCCGGCCCTGCCACCGCTGGCATTTCTGGCCGCCGTGGTCGCGGAGCGTCGACAGCGGGAACGGACCCGCCTGACCGGTGCCCAGTGGGTGCCCGCCGCCGAAGAGCTGCCCGCGGGCTGGCGCTGATCCTCCCACCTCTACGCTCGTGGCATGGACTCGGTCGGCTCGCGAACCCTCATCGCGGTCCGGCACGCCAAGTCCTCTTGGGAGTTCGACCTCGACGACCACGACCGCCCGCTGTCCGCGCGAGGGCGCCGCGACGCCGACGCCCTGGGAAGACTGCTGGCCCAGCGTTCCCTCAGACCGGATCTGGTGCTGTGCTCGACGGCTGCGCGTACCCGGGAGACCTGGGACCGGGCCCAAGCCGTCGGGGCCAGTGCCGGTGAGGTCCGTCTGGTCAGAGCCATTTACAACGCGTGGGTGCCCGAACTGGTCCGGCTGCTCCGGGAAACTCCGGAGGAGGTGTCGACCCTGCTGTTGCTCGGCCACGCGCCGGGCATTCCCGACCTGGTGGAGCACATCTGCATCCGTACCAACACGACCGACTGGGCGCAGCTGGACCAGAAGTACCCCACCAGCGGGGTCGCCGTGATCAACGTGCCGGGTCCGTGGCGGGAAGTCGGCAGCTCCTCGGCCGAACTGGTCAGTTTCGCCATCCCGCGCGGCTGATCGCAGCGTCGATGAGCACCACGGACGCCGGCATTCCGCATGGACCCCCATCTCCGCACCAATCCGCCTCGGTCAGAGCACAGATTCTGGCCACCGAACACTGGAGTCTCCTCGCCACGCGGAGCATGACCTGGGCTGAGGTGATGAGCCGGATCGTGATCCACCTGACGGTGCTCTCGGCGTCGTTGGTTGTGCTGGCGCTGGTTGCGCAGACGGCCGGTTTCGGTCTGGTCTTTCGTGTGTTCGCGATCAGCCTGGCCGCAGGCGCGCTGGTGCTGGGCGTGCTCACCGAGCTCCGGGTGTACAACGCCAGTGCCGACGACGCGGCGATGCTGATCGGAATGAACCGGCTGCGGAGCGCCTACGTCGACCTGGACCCTGAGATCGAGCAGTATCTGGTCACATCCCGCTACGACGATTCCGCAGGCGTGATGGCGTCGTACCTGATGGGAATCCGCCGGTCGATGTTCAGCCATGTGGTGGGCAGCACGGCCATCTTCATCAGTGTCGTGAATGCCATCGTCGCCGGGGCCCTGGGTGCGCTGATCGCTGAGGCGGCGGGCGCACCGACCTGGCTGATCGGTTTGATCGGCAGCCTGTGCTTCCTAGGCTTTGTCGCAGGCGGGGTCGCGGCCGGCGAGCGACGGTTCGGCCGCCGCGATATCCACGAGGCCCGGTTCCCCACCCCACGGAGCTAGTGCGGCCGGATGCTGTAGTGCAGGTGGACGACGCCGTTGCGGAAACGGTGTTCGTCCAGCAGGTCGAGCTCGAGCCGGACGCCACTGGGCAGCGCCGGCGTACCGCCCCCCACCACAACGGGGTTGAGGAACAGGTGGCACTCGTCCACCACTCCGGCCTTGATCGCGTGACCGGCGAGTGTCGGACCACCCACGCTGACGTCGCGTTCCGCCGCGTCGATCAGCCGCCGCACTGCTGCCGGATCGAAGTCGCGCTCGATCCGGGTCCGTGCACTGGAGGCCGTCTGCAATGTCTTCGAGTAGACGATCTTGTCCGCCGCCCGCCAGATGGTCGCGTAGTCCTGCTCGGTCGGCGGTAGGTGATCTGCGGTCTCCCAGAACATCATCACCTCGTACATGCGTCGGCCGAACAGGTAGGTGCCGATCGGTCGCTCCAGCTCGTTGACGAGGGCGTGCACCTCCTCGTCCGGCGTGCTCCAGTCGAAGCTGCCGTTCTCGTCCGCCACGTAGCCGTCGAGGGAGGTGATCGCGGAGTAGATCAACTTGGCCACGCTCGGAGACTAGTCCCGCCGCACTTGTCTCTCTCCCCCAGCCGCCAACCCGATTTTCCTTCGCGCGTTTCACACCAACGCGGCGTGTCGCGGGTTCGGCGACTCACTCGCGAAGCGATTTCATGCGATCACGGCCCGCACCGCAGCCACGACGACCTCTGGGTGCTCCTTCAGCATGTCCCACGTGAAGCGGAGCACCCGCCAGCCGTCGGCGACAAGAGCATTTTGCCGCCACCGGTCGGACTCGAAGAGGTCGCTGTCATCTTGGTGCAACCGGCCATCGATCTCGATCGCCACCTTGATTCGTGGGAACGCGATGTCGATGTAGTAGAGCCGGCCACTCAGAAAGACCGGCACGTTGGTTTTCCAGCCGACGATGCGGGCCCTACGGAGGATCCGGTGACTGAGGCGCTCAGCGGCGGACCACGGCAGATCACGTGAGTCGAGCAGCACCCGCATCCGCTCGGGGTTGCCGATGCGATTCCTGGTCCTCGCCAGCGCCTCATACATCCCTGGCAGCGTTGCCGTACGCGTTCGTAGCGCCCGGTCGATTGCGTCAGAACAGTTGAATGTGGCCATGTCGATCGCGGTGAGCGCGGGGTCTGTGAAACGCAGACCCCGCTGCTCGATCACCAGCTCGGGCGGGATGCGCCGCCGGGTGAAGACGAAGCCGTCGGCCGCGAGCTGACTGGGCGCCGACACCCTGATGTGGTTGAGCGGTACCTGAGGCCAAAATGACACCCGGGCCGCAGCCGCGGTCAGGAGCACGACGTCGGGATGGCGCAGGCAGACGGCGCGGATGCGGGTGTCCGGCAGATGCGCGAGCTCGGGTCGGGCGTATACCCCCGGCAGCACCGCCTTCAGGTGGTGGTTGTGGAGGGCCCAGTCAATGGCGCCGGCGAGCTCGGGATGCTGTCGGCGGACGACAAGCCCCTTGATATCGAGCAGGCGGAAGATCTCGTCTTGTGCGGTCACGCCGGGAGGATGCGGACGCGGCACCCCTTTCCTCCGGGCTCGGCGAAATCTGTGGATGACCGAGAGATCCTCGCCAAGTTGTGGAAACCCGAGAAACCGACGCGAGTCGACCCGAAACCCGGCGACACGCCGGTTAGGGGTGAAACGCGCGAAGGGTTTTCGAGTTGGGGTGGACGGAGTCAGGCCGCGTGAGCTAGGTAGGGGCCATGTCGACGGAGACCTTCATGGTCGACTTCTTCGCCTCGGTGAAGATCACGCCCTTGACCGGTGGGACGTCCCCGTAGTCCCGGCCCCAGGCCACGGTGGCATGCGACTCGTCGATCACCCGGCGGTTGGTCGGGTCGAGATAGAGCCAGCCCGCCCCCGGGATCCAGCAGCCCACCCACGCGTGGCTGGCGTCGACGCCCACCAGCCGGGTGCGGCCAGGAGGGGGCCGGGTGGCCAGGTAGCCGCTGACGTAGCGGCCGGCGAGCCCGAGCGAGCGCAGCGCGGCCACCATGAAGTGGGAGAAGTCCTGGCAGACGCCCATCCGGTCGCGCAACAGATCCCCGACCCTGGTGCTGACCGTGGTGGAACCAGACTTGTACGTGAAGTCGGAGTTCACCCGCTCCATCAGCTCGACGGCTGCCTCGCCGATCGGCCGACCGGCAGGAAAGGACGAGCGCACGTATCCGTCCATCCCGGGCGGGATCTCCACATACGGCGAGGGGAAGGTGAAGTCGATCGCCTCCCACGCGTCCGGCTGCTCGGGCCGCGAGCCTGGCCGGGCCTCCTCCCACGG
>JBKPNA010000119.1:0-5797 GCA_046765695.1 Actinomycetota bacterium
GCGCTGGTGTTCTTCAGCCTGTTCGAACGCCGCATCGTCGGCGGCCTTACCGGGGCTGTCAAAGGCTGAGATATCCCGTCATTGTGGGACAGGACGCAGGAAAGCAGCCGGCTACGGGGTATAGCCGGCATGGACACGACGAAGTTGAGGAGGAGTCATGACAGCAACGCTGACCCGCGAGGACATGGACCGCAGCCCGACCCGCGACGACAAGTTCAGCTTCGGCCTCTGGACCGTTGGCTGGCAGGCCCGGGACCTGTTCGGTGAGGCGACCCGGCCCGTGCTGGCGACCGTGGAGGCCGTCAACCGGCTGGCCGAGATGGGTGCGTACGGGATCACCTTCCACGACGACGACCTGATCCCGCCGGGCAGCAGCGCCACCGAGCGAGAGCGGATCATCGGTGAGTTCCGCCAGGCCCTCGACGAGACCGGGATGGTGGTGCCGATGGTGACCACGAACCTGTTCCACGACCCGGTGTTCAAGGACGGCGGGTTCACCAGCAACGACCGGACCGTGCGGCGCTACGCCGTCCGCAAGGTGATGCGCAACATCGACCTGGCGGCTGAGTTGGGCGCCCAGACCTACGTGTTCTGGGGCGGGCGTGAGGGGTCGGAGGTCGACTTCGCCAAGGACGTCCGCGCGGCCCTGGACCGGTATCGGGAGGCGATGGACACCCTCGCCGGCTACGTGATCGACCGGGGATACCCGATGCGATTCGCGATCGAGCCGAAGCCGAACGAGCCGCGCGGGGACATCCTGCTGCCGTCGATCGGGCACGCCCTGGCCTTCATCGCCGAGCTGGAGCACAGCGACATGGTCGGCATCAACCCGGAGACCGGTCACGAGCAGATGGCCACCCTCAACTACACCCATGGCATCGCCCAGGCCCTATGGGCGGGCAAGCTGTTCCACATCGACCTGAACGGGCAAAAGGGTCCTCGCTACGACCAGGACTTCGTCTTCGGCTACGGTGACCTGCTGCAGGCGTTCTCGACCGTTGACCTGTTGGAGAACGGTGCACCGGACGGCGGGCCGGTCTACGACGGTCCGCGGCACTTCGACTACAAGCCGCTGCGCACCGAGGACATGGACGGCGTGTGGGAGTCGGCCCGGGCCAACATGGAGCTGTACCTGGCGCTGCGGGAGAAGGCGCGGGCGTTCCGGGCCGACCCGGAGGTGCAGGAAGCGCTGCAGGCAGCCCGGGTTCCGGAGCTGGCCCAGCCCACGCTGGGAGATGGTGAGACGTACAACGAGCTGCTGCAGGACCGGAGCGCGTTCGAGGACTTCGACATCGACCGGGCCCGCACCCAGGGGTACGGATTCGCCCGGTTGCAGCGGCTTGCCATCGAACACCTCCTGGGCACCCGCTGATCCTTTCCACCAGAGGTCGCGGGCGTGGCTGAGGTTTTGATCATCAGCGGAGCCGGTGACTACAGCGACCAGTGGCACCGCTTTGGCGATACGTCTCAGCGCCTGGCCGAGATCGTCGCCGGGCTCGGACATCAGGTGACGATCAGCGACGCCGTCGAGCAGGCTCTGGCGGATCCGGGTGAGCCCGACCTGATTGTCGTCAATATCGGAAACCCCCGTGAGGCGCGGCCGCAATCCTGCATCGATGCCGCGGAGCGGGGACTCGGTCGCCACCTCCAGCGGGGCGGTGCGCTTCTCGGCGTCCATGTCAGCGCCACATCGATGATCACCATGTCCCGGTGGTCTGAGATGCTCGGCGGACATTGGGTCCGAGGCCGCACCATGCATCCGCAACAGGACCTGTTCACCGTTGTGGTGCATTCGGACGCTCATCCGATCGTCCGGGGCCTGGCCGACTTTTCCGTTTTCGACGAGCGTTACAGCTATCTCCACACGAATCCCGACATCACGGTGATGTGTGAGCAGGTCACCGACGGCCGACTGCATCCCATCGTCTGGGCCCGCGAGTCCGGGCGTGCCCGAGTGCTTTACGACGGCCTCGGCCACGACACCCGGTCGTACCAGAGCGCAGGCCATGTGGAGCTGCTTCGTCGCGCTGTGGGATGGCTGCTCGGAGGGCACTAGGCAGGGTTTCGTCGAGACTGCCAAGATGACGGAATCAAGCCGCGACAGATACGGGTTCACTCTGATGCAAGCCGTACGGATCCATGCCAAGCAGGACATGCGGACCGAGCAGGTGCCCAGCCCGGAGCCAGGTGCAGGCGAGGTGCGGTTGCGGGTGGGCTACGTCGGGATCTGCGGGTCGGACCTGCACTACTACTCTGACGGCGCCGCCGGCATCTTCGCCATTCGCGAACCGTTGATCCCAGGCCACGAGGTGTCGGGTGTCGTCGACTTCGACCCCGCCGGAGTGTTCGAAGCGGGTACTCCGGTGACCGTGCACCCGGCCACCTGGGGTGTCCCACAGCCCGATCTGACCGACGAGCAGCGCCACCTCTGGCCGGGTGGCGGCTATTTGGGCAGCGCCTCGACCTGGCCGCACACGGCCGGGGGTCTCGCAGAGCAACTGGTTGTTCGCCAGGATCAGATTCGCCAACTACCCGCCTCCCTGCCGGTCAAGCGAGCGGCGCTGGCCGAGCCACTGGCCGTCGGCCTGCACGCCCTGGCCATCGGTGGCGGCGTCCGCGGCAAGCGCGTGCTGATCTCAGGATCGGGCCCGATCGGACTGCTCGCCGCAGCTGCGGCGGCAGCTGGAGGCGCGGCCGAGGTGGTCTGTGCGGACCTGCTACCGGGGCCGCTGCAGCGCGCCCGGTCGCTGGGCGCAGCGAGCTCGGTGCCGATCGGAACCGTGCAGATCGGAGTCGAGGAGCTGCCGGACTCATATTTCGACGTGACGCTGGAATGCGCAGGTGTGCCGCAGGCGCTTCACGGACTGCTGCTGGCCACCCGACGAGCTGGCGTCGTCGTTCAGGTGGGCAACCTGCCGAACGAGGCTCGACCGGTGAACCTGGCGCCGCTGGTCTCGAAGGAGATACAACTGCGCGGGACCTTTCGCTTCAACTCCGAGATGGACGCCGCCATCACCTTGCTCGATCAGAACCCGCAGATCGAGCAGGTGATCAGTCACGTGATGCCGATGGAGGAGGTCCACCAGGCATTCGCGGTCGCCGCGGACGCCGAGAGCTCAGGCAAGGTCCTGGTTGAGGTCAGCACCATCGCGGCAGCCTGAGCCTCGCAGCGTCCGTCGGAGCTTCGTTTGTGGCGTTGTGCGGAGAAAGGCGAGCGGATGTGGCCGGATCGGTCTTCGTTTGTGGCCTTGTGCGAAGAGACGGTCTGAGGCGGGGACATTGGATTAAGGAGCCGATGCGAGACTGGCTCACGGCACGCGTTCCGAATCCCTGGAGGACGTAAATCCTGGAGGACGTATGAGCAATTCGACATTTGGTGGAGACGAGGACCTGGTCGCCGCATCGACGGTCGAGAGCGGCGAGACCGTTGATTCCGCGACTGCGGACCGGGAGGCGGCGTTCGACGATCCAGTGAGCAGCGCGGCGGGAAACATCACTGGCGAGGACGCCGTGGTAGCCAGCCCTCCCGACGACTCGGCGGTCGATGAGACGGCCTTCGATCGCGACCGCGACACCTCGCAGGCTGCCGACGTGGCGGCAGGTTACGACGAGGAGAACCCCAACCGGGGCTGAACAGCTCCAAAGGACCCGCCGGGGCCCGATCCTCTGAAAGCGCACAGCCGGTTCTTGGGAATGTTCCATACGCTGTTTAGATGAACCCCTCGGGGGCTGGGCGACCGCGCGGATTCCGCGCGCTCAGCGCCGAGGAATTGGTACGCAACGCATCCATCGAATCTGGAGAAGCGCCGCCGAATCCCAACCCGACACAGCCCCCTGGGCAGCTCTCCCGCAGCTCCGGCTGGCGCTGGGCGCTCGCGGCGGCGGGTGTTCTCGTCGTCGCGATAGTGATCATCGCCGCGCTGGCCTTCAAGCTCGGGTCCGGCGCCGCCATTTCGGCCGCCAGCAGCTCACCATCGGCAACTCCTGCAGCGGCGAAGTCGGCCACGCCCCTGCCGGTCACCGACGTCTACCGGCAGGTGGTCCCGTCGGTGGTGCTGATCACAACCTCGAAGGGCTCGCTCGGGTCGGGCGTGATCGTCACCGACACCGGCACCGTGGTAACGGCCCATCACGTCGTTGCCGGCGGGGGCACGATCAGGGTCCTGTTCTCCGACGGCACGAAGGCGACGGCGAAAGTCGGCGCCGCCAACCCTGCGAACGACATCGCCCTGCTGATTCCGACCAAGCTCCCTGAGGTCGTGGTTCCGGCGACCCTCGGTGGGGCGGTCACCGTCGGCTCGGATGTGGTCGCCATCGGCAACCCGCTCGGGTTGCGGGACAGCACGACCACAGGGATCGTTTCCGGCCTGAACCGCTCCACGAAGATCAAGACAGGCTCGTTGTCGGGGCTGATCCAGTTCGATGCCGCCGTCAACCCGGGCAGCTCCGGCGGTCCGCTGCTCGACTCCAAGGGGCTCGTCGTCGGAGTCGTCGTGTCGATCGCGGACCCTGGACAAGACGACGCATTCGCCGGGATCGGCTTCGCCGTCCCGATCGGCGCGGCGCTGGCCGGGGGATCCGACGACGGCCAAAGCGGAGGTCCACAACGGTGAACGAGGGAGGCATGCCATGACGTCGAACCCGCTCGAGCCGGTGCTGTTCGAGGTCAAGCGCACCATCGTCGGTCAAGATGTGCTGCTGGAACGGATGGCGATCGCCATGCTCGCCGGCGGGCACCTGCTCGTCGAGGGCGTACCGGGATTGGCGAAGACTCTCGCGGTCAAGTCGCTGGCCGGCGCGATCGGCGGTCAGTACCAGCGGATCCAGTTCACTCCCGACCTGGTGCCGGCCGACCTCGTCGGGACGAGGATCTACCACCAGCCGTCGGGCCAGTTCGACGTGTCCTTCGGACCGGTGTTCACCAACCTGCTGCTGGCCGATGAGATCAACCGCGCACCCGCCAAGGTGCAGAGCGCGCTGTTGGAGGTGATGCAGGAGCGGCAGGTGACGATCGGGCGCGAGACGTTCGCCGTGCCCGAGCCGTTCCTGGTGATGGCGACTCAGAACCCGATCGAGTCCGACGGCACCTATCCGCTCCCCGAGGCGCAGGTCGACAGGTTCCTGATGAAGGTCGTCGTCAGCTATCCAACCTCACCCGAAGAGCAGGCAATCGTCGAGCGGGCGCTGCGGCCGCCGAGTCCGCCGCAGGTGATGCTGAGTCCGGAGGACCTTCTCCAGATGCGCGGCAGCGTCGAGGAGGTGTACGTCGACCCGGCCATCGTCGACTATGCCGTACGGCTCGTCACGGCAACCCGATCGCCGGCGGGGGTAGGCCTCGGCGACCTGGAGCGTTATGTGACGTACGGCGCGAGCCCGCGCGCCACGATAGCGCTCGTCCTCGGCGGTCGCGCGCTGGCCTTTCTGCGCGGCCGTGACTACGTGCTGCCGAACGACATCGATGAGTTGGCACTCGACGTGCTGCGGCACCGGATCGTGCTGTCGTACGAGGCGCTGGCCGACGATCTCGACGCAGACGCCGTCCTGATCCGCGTGCTGCGCTCCGTGCCCGTACCGGATGTCGTCCTGCAGCCATGACTAGATCAGCAGGGGGGACGACCCCCCTGACCCCCCGCCCGGCCGCGTTGTGCCGGATGACAAGACTTGAAGCCGCGCGGCCGGCTGCGACCGCATCATGATTACCGCGCCCGACCGCCTGCTGCTCCGGCTGGAGTGGCGTGTGGTGCGGCGGCTCGACGGGCGCATCCAGGGTGGGATCCGCACGGTCCGGAGGGGCAGC
>JBKPNA010000120.1:0-6091 GCA_046765695.1 Actinomycetota bacterium
CTTGGTGATGGTCACTGTGTCGCCGCGCGCGACTTGGTCGAGCAAGCGAGGCAAGTGGGTCTTCGCTTCGTAGGCGCCGATCGAGGAAGTGCTCACCTGTTTAGACTAGTCTCCGACTAGCCGAGATTGGGTGCGCCCAACTAACTTGCGAACTCTCGTGCTCATGACCGAGTTCTAACGCTGGGCTCTGGCCAGGCGAGCAGCACCACCGACAGCACTCGGCCGGCGAGGACTTCACCGCTGGTGTCGCGGTCCTGCCGCAGCGGTGAGACAGTTTGATCACAGCGGGCATCCGCGACCAGATATGTGCAGGGTGGTCGGGAAGGAGGGGCATGAATCTCGAGAAGGTCATCTTCGGCTTCTTCGTACTGCTCGCGGCGACGCTCAACTTCGGGTTTTTTCTGGGCGACATTGCCAACCCGGCGCTGCACAACATTTACGAGTTGTTCGCCGCACTCGCCGTCAGCCTGATCGCCACCGTGCTGAAGTTCGGCGACCGCACCCAGATTGGCGCAGTGCACCTGGCCACCAGCCTGGTCGCGGACCTGCAGCTCATCGCGGCCGTCGTCGTCTGGGTCTGGGCCGCCGAGATCTCGGCCGGCGGCATGACCACGGTGCATACCGCCAGCATGGTGTCGCTGTCCGGTGGCGCCCTGCTGGCGAACCTTGTCTCGGTCGTGCTACTGGTGACGGAGACCGTCACCTTCCACCGCGGCTGACGTAGGCCCAGCTGTGAGCAACCCACTACTGATCTTTTGGGCCCAACTGTTCGGCGGTCGCCGTCAGCCGGCCAGCCGCGTTCCGGAGCGCGCGCAGATCGAGTCGTCGAGCCAGGCGTCCTCAACCATCTTTCTGGTGATGCGGCGGATGCGGGCCCCGCTGATCACCCTGATCGTCATCTTCTTCGTCAGCGTCGTCGGCCTGACGCTGATTCCCGGTGTCGATGCTGACGGCCGGCCGGCGCGCCTCAGTCTCTTCGAGTCGTTCTACTTCATGAGCTACACGGCCACCACCATCGGCTTCGGGGAGCTGCCGTGGCCGTTTACGCCCGCGCAGCGCCTCTGGGTCACCTTCTCCATTTACCTGTCGGTGGTCGGCTGGGCGTACGCGATCGGCTCCATGCTGACCCTGCTTCAGGACCGGTCGTTCCGGCAGGCGCTCGCTTTTCGCCGATTCAGCCGGAAGGTGGAGCGATTGCGTGAACCTTTCCTCTTGGTAGCGGGCTACGGGCGCGCGGGCGAGCTGCTCGCCAGGGCCTTCGACGAGCTCGGACAGCAGATAGTGGTGATCGATGAGTCGTCCGACCGGGTCGACGCTCTCGAGCTGGGGACGTACCACGCCGACATCCCGGGCCTGGCGGCGGACGCCTCGAATCCGCACCACCTGAGCGCAGCCGGTCTCGGACATCCCTTCTGCTCCGGCGTGCTAGCGCTGACGAACGACGATGAGACGAACCTTGCTGTGACCATGACGGCTGCGCTGGTTCGTCCCGAGCTGCCTGTCATCACGCGGACGATCTCGGCGCCGATCGCGGAACGGATGCGGGCCTTCGGCACTCCGACGGTGGTCAATCCCTTCGACCGGTTCGGCGAGCATCTGCGGCTGGCGCTGAATGCACCGGCGTCCTACCAGCTGCTCACCTGGCTCGAGGCCGGGCCCGGCGCGGAGCTGCCAGGGCGCGGACATCCACCCACCGACGGTCGCTGGGTGATGTGCGGCTACGGCCGATTCGGTCGGGAGGTCACTGCGGACCTGCGTGGGGCGGGGCTGGAAGTCACAGTCATCGAACCCGTCGAGCGCGGTCGACCAGAGCCAGGGGTCATCGTCGGCGACGCCTCAGACCCCGCCGTGCTAGCCGAGGCGGACCTTGGGAGCGCGGTCGGGTTGGTGGCCGGTACCGACAACGACACGACCAACCTGTCGATGCTCGCCACCGCACGCCGACTGAATCCTCGGCTGTTTCTCGCCGCCCGACAGAACAGACCGACGAGCGCAGCCCTGTTCAAGGCGATGCGTGTGGACGCCCTCCTGGTGCCCACCGAAGTCGTCGCCCACGAGGTCTACGCCCAGATCAGCACGCCGATGCTGTGGCGCTTCATCCAGGAGATGCCGGCCCAGGGCGACCAGTGGGCGGCCGAACTCATCCAGCGTCTGCGGTACAACTGCGGGCACGAGCTGCCGGCCCTCTGGAAGATCACTTTGGACCAGGAGCAGGCGCCCTCTCTCGGTCGCTATCTGGCGACAGGCAAGGTCAGCTTGGAGGATCTGCTCCGAAGTCCCGAGGAGCGAAGTCGGCACCTCCGGGTGGTCCCATTGCTGCTCCTCCGCGGAGACGACGTCGTCCTGACACCCGACGGCGAGACGGTGCTAGCTACCGACGATCAACTGCTGTTCGCCGGAGAGGGCTCCGAGAGGCGCGAACTCGAGACGACCTTGGTGGTCGACTCGACCGCGGCGTACGTGCTGTTCGACCAACATATTCCCGCGAGCTGGATCTGGCGGAAGCTGTCCGGGAAGGACTTTGCGCGGGAGCGCGTCTGACGATGATTGCCAGCACCCATGTATGAGTGGGTGCAAAATGGGTGCATGGGCATCATGCAGATCCGCGACCTTCCCGACGACGTACACGCGGAGTTCACGCGGCGGGCCAGGCTGGCACACCAATCGCTGCAGCAATACATGCGCGCCTTCTTGATCGAGCATGCACAGCGACCCTCGACGGCGCAGATCTGGACTGATGCCGCGATCCGGGCGCGGGAGAACCAGGCAAGCTACCCGTTGGACGAAGCTGTAGCGGACGTTCGAGCGATGCGCGACCGGGATCGTGATCAATGACGCGGATACCCGATGCCTCGGTCATGATGGCGGCATTGGTCGACAGCGGAACCAGCGGCGCAGCCTCCCGACTCGCGTTGGCAGGTGAAGACCTCATCGCTCCGGCGTTGCTTGACACCGAGGTCACCCATGCGCTTCGCGGCCGCGTTGCCGGCGGCAAGCTTGACCACCAGGTTGCCCGCCGAGCTCTCCTCGACCTCGCGGCACTCCCGATAGAGCGCTTCGACGCAGTGCCACTGCTGACCCGAATGTGGGAGCTCCGCAACAATTTGACCGCCTACGACGCAACCTACGTCGCGCTGGCCGAAGCCTTCGACGCGACGCTTGTCACTGCTGATCTTCGCCTGGTCAAAGCCACCGGACCGCGATGCAGATTTGACCATGTCACGGTTCGCTAAGGGAGCGGCGATCACACATGAATTCACATGACTGGCAGACAGTCCAGTCATAGGACTGAGATTGCAGTCCTGTCGTCAGTTGTAGCTGTAGTGGCGGTGATGCGATGAACTGCGTCGGGCCGGCATCGTGACTTCCCGTCATCCGGGCCCTGTCTGGACAGGCCGTTAGGAATTGTCCCAAGCTGTGGGCATAACCAGAATGACCCTCTTCTCGGCATAGGAGTCTGGTCGTATGGCACAGTCCATCTACAAGCTGTGGCAAAGCCGCTTCACAGAAGCCTGGCACCAACTATCCGAACAGGAGCAACAAGGTCTGCTCGGCCGAGTTGCTGAAGCACTGGACACCGCCGGTGGCAAGGAGCTCGTCATCTGCGAAGCGGCCTGGTCCAACGAGCGATGGCCGTTCTTCGGGCTTGAGCAATTCCCGACATGGAGGCGGTTCGACGCCATGAGCAGATCCTGAGCGAGATCAATTGGGCCCGCTACATGGAGAGCCGCACCACGCTAGGAACCGAACTCATCCTGCCGGGGCAAGCCTGATCGGGGCGGCAACGGACTGACTAGCCGTCGGACGTCGGCGGGCGTTCCAGCTTATCCATCGCCATCCGGAACGAGGCGGCGACCGGCTTGCCCTTGGTCAGCACGATCATCACGGTCGCCATTCGCCCGATCATCGATGTCGGCGTACGGTTCCAGGTCACGTGGATGCGGCTGCCGCCGTCGCCTCTCGGCGCTATCGCGGCTGACACGTAGCTGCCCGGGGCGCAGAAGTTACTCTCCTGCACCGTCCACGTGATCAGATCGCTCGACGACCAGTCATAGTGCTCTTTCGCCCAGATCCGTGTCCCGGGCATCTTGCTGCCCTCCTGCACGTCGGCGAACGTGTCACCAATCTTGTAAACCTCGTACAGGCTGGGCTCGATGCCGGGCCAGATTTCCGGCCGTCGGTCAGAGAAGTCCAGGAGGGCCGCTCGCACATTCTCAGGCGACACGCTGGTCTCGACGTCCACTTCCACCTTCGGCATCCGGGGCACTCCTCAAACAACACCGACGCAGCAACCGCGAGCATCAACGAACAGTCCAACGCTAGCCATCAGCGTCGGCCTCGGGGTGCGGTTCGTTGAGCCGGCCGGCATCTGAAAGCGTCAGACGCCCTGTCTTACGATTCCCGTAGGAGGTGCAGAGATGGACATCCGCAAGGTCTTCCTGGACTGGCCCGTGGTACGCCAGCTGACCGGCTCCGACTCGCTGGGCCGCGGTGCAGCCGTCCAGTCGGCGCACACCAGATCCGTGACAGCCCGAACAGCCACGGCCGACCGGGTGGTCAAGAGTGTCTGCCCCTACTGCGCCGTCGGCTGTGGGCAACGGGTGTTCGTCAAGGACGAGCACGTCGTCCAGATCGAGGGCGACCCGGATTCGCCGATCTCACGCGGCCGGCTCTGCCCCAAGGGCTCGGCGAGCGAGCAGCTCGTGAACTCACCCCGCCGCGCCACCACGATGCTCTACCGCCGACCGCGTGGCACCAGCTGGGAACGGATCGGCCTCGAGGAAGCGACCGAGATGATCGCTGACCGGATGATGGAGTCGCGCCGCCGCCGCTGGCAGGACACCGACGAGAACGGCGTGCCGCTGCGCCGCACCATGGGCGTCGCAGCACTCGGCGGCGCGACGCTGGACAATGAAGAGAACTATCTGATCAAGAAACTGTTCAGCGCGTACGGGGCGGTCCAGATCGAGAACCAGGCCCGTATTTGACACAGTGCCACGGTCCCCAGTTTGGGGGCCTCGTTCGGCCGGGGCGGCGCCACCAACTTCCTCCAAGACCTGCAAGAGGCTGACTGCATCGTCATTCAGGGCTCGAACATGGCCGAGTGCCATCCGGTGGGCTTCCAGTGGGTGATGGAGGCCAAAGCACGCGGCGCAAGGGTGATCCACATCGACCCGCGGTTCACCCGTACGTCCGCGCTGGCCGACACCCACATCCCGATCCGCGCCGGCAGTGACATCGTGTTCCTCGGCGCGATCATCAACTACATCCTCAGCAACGAGAAGTACTTCCGCGAGTACGTCGTCGCCTACACCAATGCCGCCACCCTGGTCAGCGAGGATTTCCAGGACGTCGACGAGCTCGACGGCGTGTTCTCCGGCTACCACCCGGAGACCGGCAAGTACGACATGGACAGCTGGGCGTACCAGGCGCGGGACGGCGACAACCCGAGCGGCCCGGGCAGCGAGGCCGAACACGAGGCGTCGAAGCGCGGAGCATCCCACGACCTCGGCGGCCACGGTGCGGCGCTGGAGCATCCCGACGTGGCACGGGACGAGACGCTGCAGCACCCGCGGTGCGTGTTCCAGGTGCTCAAGCGCCACTACGCCCGCTACACCCCCGAGCTGGTCCAGCAGGTCTGCGGGGTCAGCCCCGAGCAGCTGCTCGACGTCTGCCAGGCGGTGACTGAGAACAGCGGCCGGGAGCGGACCACCGCGTGGGTCTACTCGGTGGGCTGGACCCACCACACCACGGGCGTGCAGTACATCCGGGGTTCGGCGATCATCCAGCTGCTGCTGGGCAACATGGGCCGCCCCGGCGGCGGGATCATGGCCCTGCGCGGCCACGCCAGCATCCAGGGCTCGACCGACATCCCGACGCTGTTCAACCTGCTGCCGGGCTACCTCCCGATGCCGATGGCGGGTCCGCACGACTCACTCGACGACTATCTCGCCGAGATCGCCAGTCCCTACCAGAAGGGCTTCTGGACCAACGCGCGGGCGTACACGGTCAACCTGCTCAAGGCCTGGTGGGGCGACGCGGCAACCGCCGAGAACGACTTCGCCTTCTCCTATCACCCCAAGCTGACCGG
>JBKPNA010000121.1:0-22495 GCA_046765695.1 Actinomycetota bacterium
CTGTCGGGTGAGCAGGACGTGGCCACCGGCTACGTCGCCGAAGGGTGCGCCGAACCGCTGCTCTGCCGACTGAGCACCGATCCCGACACCTGGCGGAGCTTGCTGCTGGCCGTCCATCGGGCCGAGTCCGAGATGCTGTCGCACAAGAGCTTTCCGGTCGATCGACTCAGGACCGAGCTTGGCCTGACCGAGCCGTCCTTCGAGATCGTTTTCGACCCGACCGGCGGCGACGGGGATCTCGCCGGAGACACCGTCGCGCAGGTGGAGATCTCACAGGTCGGCAGCCAGCTCGCCTTGCGGCTGCGTTACCGCAGTGACGTGATCGACGCGGACTGCGCCAGCAGAATTGTCGGTTACCACCTCGCTGCACTTGCCCTGATCGCCGCCGACCCGGACGCTGGGCACCGAACCCAAACCTTGCTCTCCGTCGAGGAGCTCCGGTTCCAGCTGGAAGGGCTCGCCGGACCCTCCCGTGAGCTGCCCGACCGGCGGTTCCACGAGCTGTTCGAACAGCGGGTGCAGGCCCAGCCTGACGCCATCGCAGCCGTGCACGGCGACCGGCAGTGGACCTACCGTGAGCTCAACGCGCGGGCCAACCAGCTCGGCCGGGCCCTGCTGGCCCGGGGGCTTCGGCACGAGGGTGTCGTCGCTGTGGTCACCGAACGCAACTTGAACTGGATGGCCGCTGTGATCGCCATCTTCAAGTCCGGTGGTGTGTACCTGCCCATCGAGCCGCACTTCCCGGCCGATCGCATCTCGGCCATACTCTCCCGGGCCGAGTGCGGGCTGGTGCTGACCGAGCCGGGCAGCACCACCACGCTCGATCAGGCCCTCGAGGCGATGCCCGGAGTCGAGAGATGCTTCATCGACGCGGCCGTTGCGGAAGGCCATCCCGACATCGATCTCGGCGTTCCCGTCGAAGCGAGCCAGCTCGCCTACATCTACTTCACCTCGGGCTCGACCGGTGAGCCGAAGGGCGCGATGTGCGAGCACGCCGGCATGCTCAACCATCTCTACGCCAAGATCGACGACCTGGGCATCCGCGAGGGCCACGTGGTCGCGCAGACCGCACCTCAGTGCTTCGACATCTCCCTGTGGCAGCTGGTCTCGGCGCTGCTCGTCGGTGGCCGGACCCTGCTGATCGAGCAGGAGCTGATCCTGGACGTGCAGCGGTTCGTCGACAAGATCATCGAAGGCCGGGTGGCCGTCCTCCAGGTAGTGCCGTCCTACCTCGAGGTCGTGCTGTCCTACCTGGAATTGCACCCCCGGGAGCTGTCGGACCTGCGGTGCGTCTCGGTCACCGGCGAGGCGCTGAAGAAGGAGCTGACCCAGCGCTGGTTCGCAACCGAGCCCGGCATCAATCTGGTCAACGCGTACGGGCTGACCGAGACCTCCGACGACACGAACCACGAGGTGATGGACCGGGTACCGAGCCGGGAACGGGTCCCGCTCGGTCCACCGATCCACAACGTGCACATCTACGTCGTCGACGAGCACCTCTCTCCGGTGCCGCTCGGTGCTCCAGGGATGATCGCCTTCTCCGGGGTCTGCGTCGGCCGCGGGTACGTCAACGACCCTGAGCGCACGCGACAGGCCTACCTGACCGACCCGCACCGAGAAGGCCAGCGACTCTACTGTGGCGGCGACTACGGCCGGTGGTTGCCCGAGGGCAAGTTGGAGTTCCTCGGCCGCCGGGACAGCCAGGTCAAGATCTCAGGCTTCCGGATCGAGATCGGGGAGATCGAGAATGCGCTGTTGTCCGTGTCCGGTGTGCGTGACGGCGCCGTGGTGGTCGCTGAGCGCGCCGACCGGAGCAAGCACCTGGTGGCCTTCTACTCCGGCCAGCAGCCACTGAGCACCGATCTGCTGCGGGACGGGCTCGGCCAGTCGCTACCCGAGTACATGGTCCCGGCCGTCTTCCACTGGCGGGAGAGCCTGCCGCTGACCGCCAACGGGAAGACCGATCGAAAGCAGCTGACAGCACTCGCGGCCGATCTTGCCGTCACTGGCGAGAACCACCAGGCGCCGTCCACGCCGACCGAGCAGCGGCTCGCGGCTGCCTGGAGCAAGGTGCTGGGCATCCCCCAGGACCAGATCGGCCGGCTGGACCACTTCTTCGACCGCGGCGGCACGTCCCTGTCCGCGGTGAAACTGGCACTCGCCTTGGACCGTGGCGTATCGCTCAAGGACATCACCCGCAACCCGGTCCTGGCGGACCTGGCGGGGGTGTTCGACGGAATGCACCGGCGGCGGTCCGGGCTGCTGCAGCTGCTGTCGGAACCCGCCGGAGCGCAGGGCGGCAGCCTCATCTGCTTCCCCTACGCCGGCGGCAACGCGGTGAACTTCCAGCCCATGGCCAGCGCGCTCCGCGACAGCGACGTGGCAGTCCTCGCGGTGGAGCTACCGGGACACGACCTGGCCGCGGACAGCGAGCCGTTCGCTGACATCTCGCAAGTTGCCGATCAGGTCGTCGACGAGATCAGCAAGCGCGGTCTGACCAGGGTCATGCTGTGGGGGCACTCGTCCGGCACAGCCTGCGCCGTCGCGACGGCCAGGAGGCTGCAGGCCAGCGGCGTCGAGGTGCAACAGGTCTTCCTCGGCGCGCAACTGCTCGGCGACTCGGCTGGCCGGCGGGCAGCTGCCGCCGAGCTGACCGCGCGTGGCGATGCCGAGATCGCGGCACGGCTCAGCTCCGACACGGGCTACACCGAGCTTGGTGAGCTGGATGCGCAGCGTGCCGAGCACGTCGGGGCTGCCTACCGGCACGACTGCGTGTCGGCACACCGCTATTTCGCCGACGCCTTGGATGCCCCGCCGGCCGAGAAACTGGCGGCGCCGGTCACCGTGGTCGTTGCCGCCGACGACCCGAACACCGCGTCGTACCAGCTGCGCTACCACGACTGGCAGCTGCTGGCCGACCACGTCGAGCTGCACGAGCTCGCCGACGGCGGCCACTACTTCCTGCGCACCCGTCCGGTCGATGCCGCGCTGGCCGTGCTGCGCTCGGCCGAGCTACTGGCTTCTTTGTGAACTGGCAACCGAGAGGAATCGAGATGACCACGGCATTTGGAGCACCACCGCTGGACGTGGAGCTGCAGCCCGGGAAACCACCCATCCTGCGGACACAGTCCGGCGGGGACACCACGACCTGGGCCGCCGAGCACCTGGAAGCGTTGCGTGCGGCCGTTCTCGAGCACGGATCGGTCCTGGTCCGTGGCCTGGAACTCCGCGATGCCGCCGAGGTCGGCGCGGTCTTCCGTCGGCTGGCTACCGGTCTGATGACGGAGCAGGAGGCCTTCGCACCCCGCCAGGCGTACTCCGACGGCCTGTACACCTCCATGAAGTGGCCGGCCAACCAGCAAATGTGCATGCATCATGAGCTCAGCTATCGACTGGAGTTCCCGGGCCTGCTGCTGTTCGCGTGCCTCCAGGCACCAAACCGGGGTGGAGCGACCGCAGTGGCCAACTCGGCGACCGTGCTGAACTCGCTGCCCGCCGAATTGGTCGAGCGGTTCGAGCGGCACGGCTGGATGCTCACCCGCAGTTACAACGACGAGATCGGAGCGTCCTACGCAGAGGCCTTCGGCACCGATGACCGTAACGCCATCGAGAGCTACTGCCGCCGTAACGCGATCGAGTTCGAGTGGCAACCCGACGATGGCCTCCGCACCAGGCAGCGCCGCAGCGCCGTGGTCCGCCATCCGGTCACCGGCCAGCGCTGCTGGTTCAACCAGATCGCCTTCCTCAACGAGTGGACGCTGGCCCCCGAAATACGCGAGTTCCTGGTGGACGTCTACGGCGCCGACGGGCTGCCCTTCAACACCTGGTTCGGCAACGGCGACCCGATCGGTGCAGACGTCGTCGAGCTGCTCAACGAGGTCTACGGGGCCAACACGGCACGCGAGCCCTGGCAGGCCGGCGATGTGATGCTCGTCGACAACGTCCGTACCGCACACAGCAGAGAGTCCTTCGAGGGACCGCGCGAGGTGGTCGTCGCGCTCGCCGACAGGGTGCAGCTGGCCGAGTGCTCACCCACTGTCGAGGTGTCCCAGTCATGACTACTCTCCGTGCCAACCCGGCCGAGCATGCCTTGAGCATGCCTGCGGCCGTGCCCCAGTTCGCGGTGATCTCCGGCGCACAGGTGCAGCACGCGCTGCATGGACGCGAGGTGGAGGTCATGAAGGTGGTCGAGGACACCTACCGGCTGCATGGTTCCGGTGACTCGGTCAACCCGCCGTCCTACTTCCTCCGCTTCCCGGACCGCCCGTCGTCGCGGATCATTGCGCTACCCGCGTCGATCGGCGGGCGGGAGCGAGTGGATGGCCTCAAGTGGATCTCCAGCTTCCCCGACAACGTGGCGGCCGGCATCCCGAGGGCCTCGGCGGTGCTGATCCTCAACGACCACGACACCGGATACCCGTTCGCCTGCATCGAGAGCTCGATCATCAGCGCGACGAGGACCGCAGCGTCGGCCGCGCTGGCGGCTGACTGGCTCAGTCGCGGCCGGCAGCGTCCGACCCGGATAGGTTTCGTCGGCGTCGGCCTGATCGCTCGGTACATCCACACCTTCCTGGAGCGCACTGGTTGGGGCTTCGACGAGATCGGCGTGCACGACCTGTCCCCGAACAGCTCTGCCGGGTTTCGGGGCTACCTGGAGAGCACCGGAACCTCCAGCCGGATCACCGTGCACCAGGACGCCGAAACGCTCATCCGATCCAGCGACCTGGTCGTTTTCGCCACCGTCGCCGGTCAGCCTCACGTCCACGAACTGTCGTGGTTTGCCCACAATCCGTTGGTGCTTCATGTGTCGCTGCGCGACCTCGCACCGGAGATCCTGCTGGCCTCGACCAACATCGTCGACGACGTCGAGCACTGCCTCAAGGCCAACACATCGCCACATCTTGCCGAACAGCTCACGGGTAACCGGGACTTCCTGCACGGCACGTTGGACGACGTGATGGCCGGCCGGGTGAGGTTGCCGGCGGATCGGCCGCTGGTGTTTTCACCGTTCGGCCTCGGAGTGCTCGACCTGGCGGTGGGCAAATACGTCTACGACCACGTTGCCCGTACGGGCCAGTTGCACGTGGTCGATGACTTCTTTTCCGACCTCCGCCGGTACGGCTGATCGACGGAGGAGCTTTACCAACAAGATTCGAGGGGGAATCTGATGCCGGTTATATCCATTCCGCAGGAATTCAACGAAGACGAGCTGTACGTCGACCTGCGGTCGATCTTCGGGCAATCACTCTTTTTGAAGTGCGAGGGCTTCAACTTCGCCGGCTCGATCAAGCTGAAAGCCGCGAACAGGATGGTCGAGGCCGCGGAGCGTAAGGGCTACCTGAGGCCGGGCTCGGTCCTGGTCGAGTCCTCTTCAGGAAACCTCGGCGTGGCGCTGAGCATGATCGCAGCGAGCAAGGGCTACGAGTTCCTGTGCGTGACGGACTCACGCTGCAACCTGTCGACCCGGCGGTTGATGGAGGCATTGGGCAGCCGAGTGCACATCATCTCCGAGCCACACCCGGAGACCGGCTTTCTGGGCGCCCGGATCAACTATGTGGAATCACTCTGCCTGTCCGACGACCGGTACGTGTGGCTCAACCAGTACAGCAACCAGGAAAACTGGAAGGCGCACTACCACCTGACCGCGCCCGCAATCGCTCGGCGGTTTCCGAAACTCGACGTGCTGTTCATCGGCGCCGGCACGACCGGGACCCTGATGGGCTGCGCGCGCTACTTCCGGAAGTGGCACCGGCCGGTGCGCATCGTCGCCATCGACCCCGTTGGGTCCGAGGCCTTCGGTGGCCCGCCTGCTCGCCGGATGATTCCCGGCCTCGGCACCAGCGTCCGTCCGCCTCTGCTCGATGAGTCCTACGTTGACGAGGTGGTACGCGTGGAGGAGGCGGACACCATCCGTGCCTGCCACCGTCTGGCCAGGAGCGGATTCCTGTTCGGCGGCTCGACCGGCACGGTGGTCAGCGGTGCGATGGACTGGATGACTCAGTACGACGCGGACAACCTCACCGCGGTCGCCATCGCCCCAGATCTCGGCGAGCGCTATCTCGACACCGTGTACCAGTCCAACTGGGTGCAGGACCTCTACGGGGAGGACGTGCTCAGCCCTCATCAGTTGACCGCCGACTCCCTGTCAGCCTGACCTGCCGACGGTCACCGGGCCGGTGCTGAGCCGGCCCGGCCGAGGATGGAACTGGGTGAGAGGCGGACTGGACGGACTTCCCGGACCTCCCGGCCAGTCGCAACGGTGCACACGTGTGCTGGGCCAACCTCGACCTCGGAGATCCACAGGTCGACGGGGGGGGAGCCAGACAGCGTCACGCAGACCTTCTCCTTGATCGGGAACGGAGGGAGTGTCACGGCCTGCGGCTCCACCTCCAGGCCGGTGCCGAGCGCCTTGAGGATGGCCTCCTTCCCGGTCCAGTGACGCAGCAGGGTTCGCCTGCGCTGCGGTGCTGGCGCCTCCAGCACGCGCGAGCGCTCGGCAGCCGTAAGGGTGAAGTCGAGGAACTCCGAACCAACATCCGCGACTGCCCCGATCGGCTCGACGTCCACGCCGACCGGCGTGTTGTCGGCGAAGGCGAGCACGAGCACGTCACCACCGTGACTGACCGAGAACTCGATGGTGCCAGCTGGTCGTCTCGACAGCCGTGGCCGACCGTGCGGGCGCGCGCAGTCGGGGCAGCTCCGGTCGATCTCGATGTCGGTGGGTGGCGAGCCGAGATAGCCGGCAAGGACCAGCCGGAGAAGCCCGCGTGACAGCCTGGCCGTCGCCTGACCTCCAGCGGTCCGGACGTACGCCCGCTCGTCGGGCGTCAGGATGCGGTCCAGGGCGGATTGGTGCTCGGCGAATTCCGGGATGCTGGCAATCCAGATCTCGCACACACCCTCCAACAACTGACCTCCCGTTCCTTTCCTACGGCCCCGCTCGCGCTCAGCCGGAGAGTTTCTCACTCGATGTTGCGAAGTAGGCGAGCGTGCCCGCGATCGCATGCAGATAGTGATTCAGCACGACGCGATTGACGTTTCCCAAGTTGTCGCAGGCCTGGTGGTAGCAAGGGTCGTACTTTTCGCCGGCCCGGCCTCCCCAAGCCCGGGCCTGCTCATCGGTCTTCTCTGCAGCGTCGCCGTTTTCCGCTCCTCCGGAGGGTATGTCCGCGGCAACGAACGGCGACTCGTCATCACCCACGAACTCGATGGTCTCCGGAGTCACCCCGGTCTTCACCAGCTCCTCGGCAAGGATTTGGGAAACGGTGGCCGAACCGGGCGGACCGGACTCCGACTTGTCATCGCCCTTGCCGCCCTGCGCAAAATAGCCTGCGTTTGGGGAGGCCACCATGTCCACATTCAGATAGAGCATGATCTTCTGGCGATCGACGGCGGAAAGGCTTGCGACGTAAGCGCTCGACCCTGCCGCGCCATCCTCCTCCGAGCCAAAGAACGCAAATCTCACCGCATTCCGGATCGGCGCTGAGGCGCCCAGCTGGTCGGCTATTTCCAATAAGGTCGCTACTCCGGAACCGTTGTCGACGATGCCTGGACCGTCCTCGACCGAATCCAAATGAGCTCCGATCAGCACCACAGAGTCCGGGTCTCCAGTGTGGGTCTGCGCGAGAACGTTGCGATGCGTGCCCGCTCCATCGCCACCGCCATCCGCCGAGACGTGGTAGGTCGGGGTGCTGACCTGGTAGCCGGCGGCGCTGAGCACACCGACGACGTAGTCGACACTCGACTCGTAGCCGGCGCTCGAGGCGGCGCGACGTCCCCCGTTCTTGTCGGCGATTCTCTGCAGTGCTTGGAGGTGGACGAACGCTCCTGAGTCACTGACCTCGCTGGTCAGCCTGCGCGCCAGCCGGCTATCTGCCGGTCGCAGACTCGACCGGTGAACAGTCGAGGGATGGGCGGTCGAGGGCTGGGGAGGCGGCAGCGTGTCCCGGCCGGTGCAACCCGACGGAAGCAGCAACAAGATAAGCACGAGTGCCAGGCGCCCGTACGCCGCCCTGGACGATGGAACCCGCACGCTACCCCCTCTGGGCCGCTCAGGAATCGGGTAACGGCTGGGATCCTCCGCGCGATCACGGCCATCACCCATCCTCCCGCACATGGGGGCGCTTCGCGGGTCGTTGATCAGGACTGCTGCATCGGCGGGCTGGGATCTACCGCTCTTGGCGAGCCTGGTGATGTCGCCTCGGCCGACCATGGAGTGCCCGACCGCGGCCAAGTTCTGCAAAACATGGATGCGGCGGAGATCAAATTCGGCTAGGGTGGGATGAAATTCCATAACGCTGCTTGACATTCGGCCAATCCAGGTGCGGGCCTGCTCCGAATAGCTAGTCAAGTCGCGTCCAAACAAACGACATGCATCGGGGGCAATGTATGAGCGTGATTCAGCTGTCTGCTGGGTCTGAGAACAATGAGAAGGATCGCCATCCGCTGGTGGCAGTGCCTTCGGCTGCGGCCCGGTCCGGGCAGGCCACGGTAAGTCTGATCATCCCGACTCTGGACGAGGCGGAGAACCTCGCCCACGTGCTGCCGGCGCTGCCGGACGTGGTCGATGAGTTGGTGATCGTGGACGGCGGCTCGATCGACGGCACAGTCGATGTCGTGCGGCAGCTACGTCCCGATGCCACGATCATCAGCGAGCCGCGCAAGGGCAAGGGCCTCGCCCTGCAGGCCGGCTTCGCCGCCGCGTCCGGCGACATCCTGGTGATCATGGACGCGGACGGGTCGATGGATCCCTCGGACATCCCGACCTTCGTCGCCGCACTGAACGCGGGTGCCGACGTGGCCAAGGGATCACGATTCGTCCAGGGCGGCGGCAGTTCAGACCTAACGCCGGTGCGTACCCTGGGCAACTACGTGTTGACCAAGGCCGTGCGGATGACCTTCGGCGGTCGCTACTCGGACCTGTGCTACGGCTACATGGCCTTCTGGCGCCACGTGCTGCCGACCTTCGACGGAGGGGCCATCGGCTTCGAGGTCGAGACGTTCCTCAACGTGCGGACCCTCGCCGCTGGACTGCGCGTGGTGGAGATCGCCTCGTTCGAGAGCTCGCGCATCCACGGCCAGAGCCATTTGCGGACCTTCAGCGACGGATTCCGGGTGCTGCGCACCATCGCTCGGGAACGGCGCCGGGTGACCCGGGCTCGCGCCGGACTCGGCGTGCCACGCCCGGTGGCTCGTACGGTCAATGTCCAGGTGCTGCCCCCGACGCCGAGCGTGACGACTCTGTACGTGCCGCAGCCCACGGAGGCGCTGCGGCACGAGGCAGAGAACTGATGGAGGTCACGACCTCCGTCGTGATCTGTGCCTACACCGAGAAACGCTGGGACCAGCTGGTCGCTGCAGTTGAATCGGTCCAGGCACAGGACGAGGCAGTGGGCCAGATTGTTCTCGTCATCGACCACGACGACGGACTGCTGTACCAGGCAACGAGACGCTGGCCGGCGCTGACGGTGCTGGCGAATCGGGGCCCTCAGGGGCTCTCGGCGGCACGGAATACCGGGATCGAGGCGTCCTCGGGTGACATCGTGTTGTTCCTCGACGACGATGCCGTGGCCGATCCCGACTGGGCCGGTCGGCTGACCGCGCCCTACGCCGACCCCGCCATCCTGGGGGTCGGCGGTTCCGCGCAGCCGGTCTGGCAGCAGCCGCCGCCGGCCTGGTGGCCGCCGGAGTTCGGCTGGGTGGTGGGCTGCAGCTACCGAGGCCAGCCCACCTCGGTGTCTGCGGTGCGCAACCTGATGGGTTGCAACATGTCGATCCGCCGATCAGTGCTGAACGCCGTCGGCGGCTTCGACGTCAGCCTCGGCCGGACTCCCGACAGCCCCCTTGGCTGTGAGGAGACCGAGCTGTGCATCCGGGCCCAGGCCCTTTTCCCGCAGGGACGCTTCTTGTACGAACCCCGGGCCGTCGTGCACCATGCCGTTCCGGCAGAACGCGCGTCCTGGCCCTACTTCCGGGCCCGCTGCACCGCAGAGGGCGTCTCCAAGGCACGGGTAGCGCGCAACGTCGGCCGGACCGCCGCGCTGTCTGCGGAAAGCAGCTACGTACGGCGGGTGCTGCCCGTCGGCGTACTGCACAACCTTGGCCGGGGTCTCTCCGGAGACCTGTCCGCGCTGGCTCGCGCCGGCGCCATAGTGGCCGGTCTCGCATTCACCGCGACCGGCTTCCTCAAGATCCGGTGGACCCGACCCGCCGGCCCCCCGCAAGAGGTCGGGTCCACCTTGAGGAACTCACCTGCCCGCGACAGCGCAGAGCCGGTACTGCCCCTGGTCATCGACCTGAACTCCCCGCTGGCGGCGATCGACGCGCGCCGGGCCGGACAGCCACCGTATGCCAGCGCGCTCTGCCTGCTGACCAGGGACGGCCAGCCCCTGACCAAGGTGCAGCTCGACCTGCCCGAGTCCGTCGTGGCCGGCGAACAGGTCGACGCGCGGCTGCGCGCCATGCTGGGGCCGGAGGCCACGGAGCCGCAGGCAGGGCCGGCGCCCGCCGACTCGATCACCGACGTGGCGGGCCGAGCCGTGACCGTCGTGGTCGCGACCCGCGACCGTCCCGAGCTGCTGGCAGAGTGCATCAGATCGGTCTTCGCCGGTCACGTCGTGCCGGACCGGCTCCTCGTGGTGGACAACGCCCCGTCCACTGACGCGACCGCCGACCTGGTTGCCCGGCTGGCCCGGACGGAGCCGAGGCTGGGGTACGTCCGGGAAGGCCGGCCCGGGCTGGCCCGGGCACACAATGCGGCCCTGCCGTATGTGCGCACCGAACTCGTCGCCTTCACCGACGACGACGTCGTCGTGGGCCCCCGTTGGCTGGAACGGATCGTCGCGGCGTTCGCCAGTGACGACCGGGTCAGCTGTGTCACCGGCCTGATCGTGCCGCGGGAGCTGGACACGCTTCCGCAGCAGTGGGTGGAGGGCAACTCCATCTTCGACAAGGGCTTGAGGCGCCGGACGTTCGACAACGCAGAGCATCGGCCCGCCGACCCACTGTTCCCACTGACGGCCGGCGTCCTCGGCTCCGGCGCCAATATGGCGTTCCGGACTGCCGACCTGCGTACTCGCGGAGGCTTCGACGAGAACCTGGGTATCGGCACGCCCGCCATGGGTGGCGACGACCTGGCCGCCTTCTACGACGTGATTACCGCCGGCCAGCGGCTGGTGTACGAGCCGGGAGCCATCGTGCTGCATCGGCACTACCGCGACTATGCGGGCCTGCGGCGCCAGACCTACGGTTACGGTGCCGGCCTTGGGGCCTACCTGACCCGCTGTGTGCTGCGCGATCCAGGTGCCGCGTTCACCTTCCTCCGGCACGCACCGGCGGCGGCCCGCCGGGCCCGGAAGATCCTGACGCCGCCGGCCATCGCCGGGCTGCCGCCGTACCCGCGGGATCTGACGGTGCAGCAGTGGCGCGGATTGATCTCGGGTCCATGGCGCTACTTGCGTAGCGCGCGTGGAGGAAGGCGGGATCCGAAGGTCCCGAGCGGGCGCGAGGTGCCAAGAAAATGAGCGGCGTCGTCCCGGTGCTGCTGTACCACTCGGTGAGCGACCAGTCGACCGGTGACTTCGGACCGTACACCGTAACCCGCGCCCAGCTGGCGTCCCACCTGGATCAGGTGAACCGTCTCGGCTTCTCCACCCGGACGGTTGGGCAGCTGGTTGCGCAGCGGGCGGCGGGCATCCCGCTGCCGGCTCGGACGGCGGTGATCACCTTCGACGACGGCTTCGCCGACTTCGACAACGCCTGGGCCGAGCTGACCCAGCGCGCGCTCGCCGCCACCCTTTACGTGACCGCCGGCACCCTGGGTGGCCGCAGCGAGTGGCTGGCGCCGCTGGGAGCAGGTGACCTGCCGATGCTGAGCCGATCTCAGCTCGTCGACCTCGCCGCCGACGGGTGTGAGATCGGCGCACACAGCATGAGCCACCCGCAGCTGGACTGCATTCCGCGGCCGGCCGCCGCAACGGAGATCCGCGACAGCAAGGACCTGCTGGAGCAGACGCTCGGACGCCCCGTCGACAGCTTCGCCTACCCGCACGGCTACCACGACAAGGCGGTGAAGCAGCTGGTCGCCGAGGCGGGGTACAGCTCGGCCGCGGCCGTGCGCAACGCATTGAGCCCTGTCGACGACGACCCCTTGTCCTTGGCCCGGATCACGATCACCTCCGACTTCGGTCCCGAGGACGTTGCCCGCGTTCTCACCGGCCGTGGTGCACCGGTCGCCAGGCCGGGCGAGCGGTGGCGCACCCGGCTGTGGCGTCAGGAGCGCCGCCGCCGGCATTCGCGGGCTTCGAGAATGGCTGCGTGATGCTGGCACCGGTCTGCCCCGCCCCGCGGGACGAGTGGCGAGCGGTGCTGGCCAACGATCCGACCGCCCTGCCCGAGCACGCCCCGGAATGGGTGGACGCGCTGTGCGCAGCCGGGCCGTACCACGACGCCAGCCGTTACTACCGGCACGCCGACGGGCGGGAGTTCGTACTCCCGCTGGTCCGCCGCACCGGCGTGCCGGGCTGGGGCGGATCGTTGCTGTCCTACCCGACCAGCTGGGGCATGGGCGGCCTGGTCGGCGCCGGACTCGACCCAGAAGTCGTACGCGAGGTGCTGGCCGACCTGCGCGCGACCGGCAGCCAACGCGTCGCCATCCGGCCCGACCCCCTGGACTTCCCCACCTGGTCGGCAGCGGTGGACTCCTCGGTCACCCTGATCAGCCGTCGCGCCCACGTGATCGACCTGACCGGTGGCGCAGCAGCCGTCTGGTCGAAGATGTCGAAGTCGGCCCGCCGCGGCACCCGGTTGGCCGAGCGCGCCGGCGTACGGATCGAGACCGACCGGACCGGCGCGCTGCTCCGGGACTACTACCGGCTGTTCCTGCTCTCGGTCGACCGCTGGGCGGAGCGGCAGCATGAGCCGCGGAGGCTGGCGGAGTTCCGCGCACGTCGGCGGGATCCGCTGGCCAAGCTGCAGGCGATGGCTGAGACCTTGGGCAAGTCATTCGCAGTCACTCTGGCCTATGTCGATGACGAACCGGCGTTCGGCTCGATCACCCTGCTGGGCCAGACCGCCCACGACACCCGGGCCGCCATGGACAAGGACCGGATCGGCGCCACCTGCGCCGGCGACCTGGTCCAGTGGCGTACCATCCAGCTGGCCTGCGACCTCGGCTGCACCTCCTACCATCTGGGCGAATCCGGCGCCTCTGCGAGCCTTGCCCAGTACAAGGAGAAGTTCGGTGCCGATCCGGTGGACTATGCCGAGCTCCGGCTGGAGCGGCTCCCCTATACCGGCGCCGACCGGGCGGTCCGGTCGATGATCAAGCGCGCGCTAGGGTTTCGTGATGCTTAGCCGGGCTACCAAAGGTCGGTGGCTGACCGGACGTCGGCTCACGGTTGCTGCGGCGCTGCTGGCCGTTCTCGGCCTGCTCATCACCTACGTCGTCACGACCCGTCCGTCGTCATTGCCGTCGTCATTGCCGTCGTCGCCGCCGTCGTCGTTGCCGACGTCGCCCGTTCCTACCACCCCCACGGCCAGTCCCCACCGGTCGGATCGGGTGCTGCTGAACGCGACGTTCGACGACGACCAGCTCGATTCCGCGGTCTGGAGCACCTGCCATTGGTGGGCTGACGGGGGATGCACCATCGCCACGAACAACGAGTTGGAGTGGTACCTGCCAGGCCAGGTGTCGGTCGCCGACGGCGCCCTGCGCCTGACCGCCGACCGGTCGCCCGTCACGCGGTCGGAGGGCGAGTCGTACGAGTTCCGCTCCGGCATGGTCAGCACCGGACCGCCGCCCGGAGATGAGGAGGCGCCGGCCAAGCTGGCCTTCACCTACGGCAGCGTCGAGGCACGGCTCCGGGTGCCGGAAGGCCGCGGCCTGTGGCCCGCCGTCTGGCTGCTGCCCGCCAGTCGCGAGACCCTTCCCGAGATCGACATGCTCGAATCCATGGGTCAGGACCCGAGGCACATGCTCATGTACCTGCATCCGAAGGACCCTGGAGCCAAGGCCCCGAACAAGGAATATCGGGTTCGTGGACCGAACCTGGCTGAGGACTGGCACACCATCCGGCTGGATTGGGCGGCCGGCCGGCTCGACTTCTTCGTCGACGGCGTACGAGTCTGGCAGGTGACGGGCCGGCACGTACCCGACGAACCCATGTATGTGGTGCTGAACCTGGCTGTCGGCGGTGACTACCCCGGTCCGCCGGACGCCGACACCCAGTTTCCCGCGACGTTCGCGATCGACTACCTCCGGATCACGGCGGGCTGAGATGAGCAGCGCCACGTCGACCAAGCCGCGCGCCGCTTCCGCCCTGTCGGAGCACCTCCGGGAGCCGATGCGGCGCAGCTCGTACGCGTTGATCGCCGGCACCGGCGTGACGTCGCTGCTGGGCCTGACCTTTTGGGCCCTGGCGGCCCACTGGCTGACCCCCGCCATGGTCGGCATCGGTGCGTCCCTGCTCTCTGCGACACACTTGCTCGCCAACTTCTCAACCCTCGGACTGCGCAACGGACTGGTGCGCTTCCTGCCCGAGGCCGGTCCCACCGCTCGCCGCCTCGTGCTGAGCTCCTACGCGCTGTGTGCGGCCGCGGCGATGGCCGTGGCGGGAGTCTTCCTGCTCGGTCAGCCGTGGTGGGCCGACGAGCTCGGCTTCCTGCGCGACAGTCCGTTGGCCGCGACGGCGTTCATCCTGGCCACGGCGGTCTGGGTGGTGTTCATCCTGCAGGACCACGTGCTGACCGGCCTGCACAAGACGATCTGGGTGCCGATCACCAATGCGATCTGCTCGGTGGCCAAGATCGCACTGCTGCCCCTGCTGGCGTTCAGCGCCGCCTGGGCGATCTTCGCGGCGGAGGTGCTGCCGGCCGCGGTGATGATCGTCATTGCGACGGTGCTGATCCTGCACCGGCTACCCCGATCCACCGCCGAGGCCCGTCCGCGAACTATTCCGCTGGGCCGGCTTGTCAGGTTTGCTGCGACCGACCACATCGCGGCCCTGCTCTGGATGGGAACCGCCAACATCCTGACGCTGATGGTGCTCCAGGAGCTAGGCCCGGAGGCCAGTGCCTACTACTTCATGGCGAACACCATCTCCTACGGGTTCTTCCTGGTCATCAGCAACATCAGCAGCGCACTCATGGCCGAGGGCGCGCGCTCACCAGCCCGGACGACGGCGCTGACCCGAGCCGCACTCCGCAACTCCGCCCTGCTCGTCCTCCCGACCGTCGGTCTCGGCATGCTGCTCGCGCGCCCGGTGCTCGGCCTGTTCGGCAGTGACTATGCCGACCACGGCACGGCACTGCTGCAGCTGCTGCTGCTCTCCGCCGTGCCGCACATCCTGGTCGGAATCGCCTTGGGCGCCGCCCGCCTGCGACATGACCTACGCACCATCGCCCTCACCTACGGCGCGCTGGCCGTCACCACCTACGCTGGCGCCTGGATCGCGGTGAAGCTCGACAGCCTGACCGGCATCGGGGCCGCCTGCCTGGCCAGCGAGGTGGTGGTGGCGCTCCTCCTGCTGGGATCCGGTCGGTCGGGCCTGTCGCCGGACCGGCCGGAAGGGCGCGGTCTGTTGTCGAAGGTCGAGCAGGTTCCGCTCGCCCTGCGACGCGCTCGGAGCCGCCGCGAGATCCGGCGCCACCTGGGCCCGGCGCTGGACGCCTGTGGCATACCATCGACCGCGGAGTACCGGCAGCTGACCTCGGACTGCGACACCCTGGTCGTCGCCGTGGACAGTCCGCAGCTGGAACTCGTAGTCAAGATCGCCACGTCTCAGGCGGCCTCCGCCGGTCTGAACCGGCACGCCGAGGTGCTGAGCTGGCTGGAACGCGAACTTGTCGCCCGCCCCGCCGCCGCGCTGCTTCCTCGGGTCCTGCAACGGGCGACATACCTGGGTCAGCGCGTTGTGGTGGAGACCGGCCTACCCGGCTCGGCGGTCCCGTCCCCCACCGAGGATCGGAGACTGGACGCGCAGGTCAGAGCGTCCGCGTTGACGGCCATCACGGAGATCCACCAGAGCACGGCGGTGCCGACCACCATCGACCAACGACTGCTGCGATCCTGGGTGGACTTACCGCTCGGATACCTGCGCCGGCTGCCAGCCTGGGCGGCGCCCCCGCAGGCTCTCGACCGGCTGGCCGAGACGCTGCACGAGTCGCTGGAAGGCCAGCAGGTGAGCGCAGCGGTCGTCCATGGCGACTTCTGGTACAAGAACGTGCTGGTGCGCCCCACGGACTCCGGACCGGAGGTGACCGGCATCGTCGACTGGGAGAACGCCCGACGGGTGGGCCTGCCAGACACCGACCTTGTGCTCTGGTGGCTCGGCGAACAGCCGGTCGAGCTGGGCGCGACCGTACGCAGCGGCCTGGCCACATCCGAGTGGCTGAACGCCGAGCTTGCGGCCTTGCCGGTTCCCTTGCGCAACCCCCAGCTGCCGATCGTCGACACGGTGCTGCTGACTTGGCTCGAACACGTCAGCGCAGGCCTCGCCCGGGCAACCCGGAACCGGTTGTCGCGGATATGGGTCGCTCGCAATGTGCGACCGGTCGTCCAGTGGTTCGCCGCACCGGCCCCTAGTCGGCAGGTCGCGAGGGCACCCTGATGAGCACGGAGATGCTTTCCGTCCCGGCTACCGAGATGCCCACCACGACGCCGGAGGCAACAACGACCCTGGAGATCCTTCCGCCACTCCCGAGGCGGAGAGGATCGTGGCGGATCGAGTACTGGCTGATCATCCTTCCGATGGTCGCGGCAGCGCTCTGGAGCTTCAGTTTCCGTAACGCGGATCCGCGCACCATGGGCGGGCTGGGACTGCTGTCGTTGTTCACGCCCGTCACGGTCGTGGCCCTGGCGCTGCTGTCGGTCAGCATGCTGCTGTGTCTGCACTGGAACGTTCCGGAGCGGCTGCTGAGCCTGAATATGGTGACCTACCTGGTGCTGATCCACGGCACGCCGGCGGTGCTGTACGGCACCGTGCGCTACCCCTGGTCCTACAAGCACATCGGCATCGTCGACTACATCCTGCGCAACCACTCCGTCGACCCGTCGATCCCGGTCGGCACCGTTTACCACAACTGGCCCGGCTTCTTCGCCGGCAGCGCACTGCTCACCGAGGCCGCCGGCAGGCCGAACGCCATGGGCATAGCGCTGTGGTCGCCGCTGGCGTTCAACCTGCTCAACCTGCTGGTGCTGCGCTACGTCTTCCGCGGCCTGACCCGCAACACCCGGCTGGTCTGGCTGAGCCTGTGGATCTTCTTCATCATCATGTGGGTCGGCCAGGACTACTTCGCGCCCCAGGCCATGGCGTTCGCGCTCTATCTGGTCTGCATCGGCCTGCTGATCCGGCGGAAGATCACCCGGCCGATGCTGGCCGCCTTCGTAGCCGTGGTCAGCGTGGTGGCGGCGAGCCACCAGATCACCCCGATGATGCTGTTCATTGCCGTGGCGGCCCTGGTAGTGCTGCGGCGAACGCCCGGCTGGTACCTCCCGATCATCGTCGCGGGCGCAACCGCAGCCTGGGGCCTGCTCGCCGCGCCCGGCTACACGATCCCCGGCCTCCGCGACATCATCTCCGAGCTTGGCAAGCCGGTGACGAACGCCAGCGAGACCCTGGACAAGGCCATCGTGGCGAATGAGTCGCAGCTGCTGGTGGTCTGGGGTGGCCGAGTCGTGGTCCTGCTCGCGACAGCTCTCGCCCTGATCGGTGCCTGGCGTAGCTGGCGGGCCCGCGGCCTCGGCATGACAGCCGCGCTGCTGATGGCCCTGCCCGGTGCCCTGGTGTTGATCACCGGCTTCGGCGGCGAGGTGCTGTTCCGGGCCTTCCTGTTTGCAGCCCCGTTCATCGCTTTCCTCGCCGCGGCGGCCTGCCTACCGAAGGACGGCCGGGGGTTCCCGGTGAAGAATCTGGTGTTCACTGCACTTGTCACCGCCGTGCTGCTCCCCGGGTTCTTGCTGGACTACTACGGCAAGGAGCAGCAGAACTACTTCACCCCGGCCGAGCTGCGGGCGGTCGACTGGGTCGACACACACGCGCGGCCCGGATCGTTGCTGGTGGAGGGCAGCAGGAACTACCCGAACCAGTTCCACAACTACGAACGCTTCACGTATGTGGCGATCGACTGGGAACCTCCCGAGTCCTATCTGCCCCTGCTCGACGATCCGGTCGGCGGGCTCGAGGACTGGCTGAGCGACCCCCGCTACTCCGACGCATACGTGCTGATCACCCGCACCCAAAAGATCGCCGCGGAGAACGAGCATTCCTTGCCGACCGGAGCGCTGAGCCGGGTGGAGACCGCGCTGCGGAGCTCCCCGAAGTTCCGGGTGGCCTACGACAGCGGGGACGGGGTCGTGTTCGTGCTGAGCGAACCGGAGGGTGATCGATGAGGCGTCGGGCGCGGGTGCTGGCCGCGCTGCTGGGTGTGCTACTCGCCGTCCTCCTGCTGACTACCAACCTGCCGGCGGCGCGGGTAGCGTTCGCCCTCGCCATCTGCCTGTTGCTGCCCGGCCTCGGCTGGGCGCGGAAGATGCGCTACGGCGATCTCGGTGACACGCTGGCCCTTGCCATCGTGCTGAGCATCTGCACGACCGTGGCGGTCGGCACCACGATGGCGATCTCCGATGCCTGGTCGCTGCGCTGGGGCCTTGCGGCACTCGGCGCGGTCGCGCTGGCCGGATTCGTCCCCGCCCGGCTGATCGCCGACCGCACCGGTGCCGCAGTACGTCTCCGGATCGCCGCGGTACGACTCCGGATGGCCGGGGTCGCCGACGACGGCGGGGCCTGGGCGGAGTGGTACCGCGAGACTCAACAGCAGGTGAAGGTCAGGCGGGCCCGCGCAGCCACCCCGAGCGAGGCCTCGGCGGTCTGGGTGGACTGGTATGCCGACGTCGAGCGTAGGGCCGAGGAGCACCGGGCGCGGGAGGCCGCCGCCAAGCAGGCCGCCGTCGAGGCGTGGATCGCCTGGTACCAGCAGACTCATCTGCTGAAGCGTTCGGACCGGAGGAGCTAGAAAGGTGCGGATTCGATGTGTCGGCGGTGGACCCGCGGGCCTGCTGTTCGCCATCCTGGCGCGTTCGGCCGGCCACGAGGCGACGGTGTACGAGCAGGTCCAGCCGGCGGAGAGCTTCGGCTGGGGCGTGGTGTTCTGGGACGGGCTGCTGCGTCAGCTCGATGAGCACGACGCCGAGACCGGGCGGCTGGTCCGCGAGCACGCCTACACCTGGACGGATCAGGTGGTGGTGGTCGAGGGCCGTGACCCGGTGCGCATCCCCAGCTTCGGGTACAGCATGCGGCGCCGCCTGATGCTGGAGCTGCTGCGGTCCCGCGCCACCGACGTCGGCGTGCACATCGAGTCCGTACGAGTCACCGACCCGGCAGCCGTGGCGCGCGGTGCCGATCTGGTGATCGCCTGTGACGGGGTGAACAGCACCCTGCGTCGGCAGCAGCCAGGTTTCGGCACCCGGGTCACCCGGCTGCGGAACAAGTACATCTGGTTGGGCAGTGACAAGGAGTTCGACTCCTTCACCTTCCCCTTCGTCTGGACCAGTGGCGGCTGGGTCTGGGGCCATGCGTACGGCTTCGACGAGGGGGCCAGCACGTTCGTCGTCGAGATGGCACCGGAGACCTGGAGCTACCTGGGCTTCGACGGGATGGGTCCCGAGGAGACGATGGCGGAGCTGGAGCAGCTCTTCGCCACCTCCCTGGAGGGCCACCGGCTCCGTCCCCAGGCCGGCACCCGGGACCGTACGCCGTGGAACGAGTTTCTCGTGATCCGGAATCGCCGCTGGCACGTCGGCAACCTCGTGCTGATGGGCGACGCCGCGCACACCACCCACTTCACCATCGGTTCGGGCACCCGGCTGGCCATGGAGGATGCCATGGCGCTCGGCACCGCCCTGGCCAGCGAACCGAACCAGGAGGCGGCACTGGCGGCGTACGAAACGACCCGGCAGCGCCAGCTCCGGGAGATCCAGCGGGTGGCCATGCGCAGCGCCCGCTGGTACGAGCAGGTTCCGCGCTACATCGGTGCGTCCGACGCCGAGTTCGCCACCATGATGGACGACCGCCGCTCACCGGTGATGCCACACCTGCCGGTGGGGCTCTACCTCGGCCTGACCCGCACCGCGAACAAGGTGCCCGGCGTTGCCGAACCGCTCAAGCGTTTGGTCAGCAAGCTATAGAGCCGAAACCGGCAGAGCCCTGCTCAACGAGACATTCCGGTAATGCAGTCCCGGTACTTGTCCACATTGAATTGATGCCGATCACCCCAACTTGTGCGCTGGAACTCCACCGCGAGGCCGGCACGCCGAGCTGATTCGGCCACCTGACTCCGAGAAACTGCCCCCCGATTCCCGTCATCCCGTAACCGGCCCTGGCTCGCTACCTGCTGAATCAAGCGCCCGGGAAGGCCAATTCGCCGGGTAACAGGCACGAGATTGAGCGACCACGCTCGTTTGTCGGCATGATGAATTACCGCGTGTCCCCCAGGACGCAGCACGCGAGCGATCTCGCCGATATAGGCGTCCACGACGTCGCTTTCCATGTGCACGAAGGAATCAATTGACACGACGAAATCGACGCTCGCGTCGGCAACGCCGGCGAGACTCCGGCCGTCGTTGACCAGGAAACGCACCTGCGGATGGTGTCCGAAGCGGGCACGACAGGTCTCGATGCAACGGGGGCTCAGGTCTATCAGCGTGAGCGATCGAACATGTTCGACCATGGCGGTCGTCCAGCGGCCGAAGCCCGGAGCGATCTCCAGTACGTCCTTTTCTGCACCGACGTAGGGAGTGATGAAGGTCTCGATCAGCGTGGTCTTCCACTCCGAATAGGGCTGATGACAATAGTCGGCCAAGTCCGACCACTCGTCACCCTCGAGCGTCCAATCGTGGAGGTCGTTCCACTCGTTGCGATTCCAAGCGACACTCGGCAAGACGTTCCCCCCGTCTGATAGCAGCGCGACCAGAGACTCATTCGACGTTCGTTATAGTCTCGCCCGACAGGACGACAACGGGAGACCTCGAGGAGTTCCTGAGTCTTACTCTGCAGCGACGCCCAGGCTATCAAGAATCGTGGGCTGGCGGAGTAGTCGGCCGACTTTGGCAACGAGTGGTCACGCCCGGAAGTTCGTCGGGGCGTGACCACTAGCGTGATCTTGCCTTCACCGATGTCGAGACGTCGGAGAAGCTGAGGCGGCCGTTGGCCGGAAGAGGCGTCATCGATGCTGACTCGACGCCGTGACCTGGTTGGCCACCAGCGGGCCCGGCCAAATGGCCTGGTCAGCTATGGAACGCGCGCTAGGGTTTCGTGGTGCTTGAGCCCTTGAACCGGCACGAGGAGACACCCTTCCGGTGACCCTTCTGCACACAAGGCCGCGCCGAACCGGTAACGTGACGACAGCCGCCCCGTCCGGGCGGACTAGGGCGATAGCTCAACGGGTAGAGCGTCGGTTTCCAACACCGAAGGTCGGGGTTCGAGTCCTTGTCGCCCTGCGAGGAACGGCGGACGTGTCGCGGCCTGGCGCTGCCGCGCGCCGCGCAAGGCGGCTCTGTGCCAACGAACCGCGTAGACCGGGTCGGTCCCGAAGGCCTTGGTGAACGTGCCGAGCAACGAGTTGCTGGTGCCTGAGGACAGAGCCGTCCGGCTCTGGTTGGGGTTCGGGTTGACGACAGCCGCCCTCTTGTTGCTCACCGCCGCCCTTATGCCGGGAAGTGGCGGCGTCGCACAGTTCGACGAAGGCGTGATGGCAGTGATGTCAGCCCTTCGCGAACCCATGCTGACGAGTGCCGCACAGGTCCTCACCGATCTCGGCTCGCAACGCCCGGTGACCCTCGTCGAGACCGGGTTGGCGATTGTCCTGGCCTACCGAACGCGGCGACTGCTCGAGCCGCTGGTGTTGCTTGCGGCGGTGGAGGCCAGCTCGAGCATGGTCGAGGTGATCAAGGTGGTCGTTGGTCGCGCACGACCCCCAGTGGAGGGAATGCTGGGCCCACCAGTCTTCGACCCCTCATTCCCCTCGGGTCACACGGCCGGCGGCACGGCCCTGTACGTCCTGGGTGCCTTGTTGCTCGCCGTCAATGAACGGTGGACTTCTGCTCGGCGTCTGCTCGTGGTCGCGGGGGGTTGCATCCTCGCTTTCCTCATCGGGTTGAGCCGGGTGTACCTCGGCTACCACTGGCCAACCGACGTCGTCGGCGGCTGGCTCCTCGCGTTGATCTTCACCAGCATCGGGATGGTGTTCGTCACGGTCACCCAGCGTCACGATTGGGATGCCGTGGTGCCCGACGTCGTCACTTCACGGAACACTTCCACACGCGTGCCCGCATTGTTGTCGGCTGCCGACCGGACAGGACAGTTGGTCCGCACCTGGTCGATTGGGGGGCCTGACAGCTCGATGTTGGAGACGCCTTGGCGGCAGCACCTCTAGATCCGCTCGAACACCCTTTAGACCGCTCGAACACCGTCTGCAGACGGTGTTCGAGCGGTCTAAAGGG
>JBKPNA010000122.1:0-4089 GCA_046765695.1 Actinomycetota bacterium
AGATCGACCAGGTGCAGATCGGGATGCTCGGACCATTCGAGGTTCGCACGGATGACGGCATCCTGGCCGACGTGCCGGGCGCCCGGTTGCGCGCACTGTTGATCGCCCTCGCGCTCGAACCAGGTCGCGTGGTCCCGAAGGCGACGCTCGTCGATTGGATTTGGGGTGAGCGCCCGCCCACCGACGCGGCGAATGCCTTGCAACGCTTGGCTTCCCGGCTGCGGAAGGTGCTGCCGGAAGGGGCGGTCGAGGGGCAGACGAACGGCTACCGGTTGACGGTGGAACCCGACGCTGTCGACGCCGTGCGGTTCGAACGCCTCGTCGGCCAGGCCCGCAATGACGACGATCCACGGCGGCTACGCGAAGCCCTCGCATTGTGGCGCGGTGCGGCCATGCAGGACGTCGGTTTGCAGGACAGTGCAGCGCTCGACGCGGCGGTCACCCGACTCGAGGGGCTACGCCTGACTGCCATGGAGGATCAGTTCGATGCGCAGATCAGCCTCGGCCACGGTGCGAAGCTCGTCACGGAACTGACCGACTTGGTGGCCGCACACCCGGTACGAGAACGGCTCGTCGCCGCGCTGATGCGTGCCCTCGTTGCGACCGGTCGCGACACCGAGGCGCTGCTCGTGTACCAGCGCACGAGGGAAACCCTGGCCGACACGCTGGGCGTCGACCCCTCACCGGAGCTGTCGGCGTTGCACGTCGCCCTGCTGCGGGGCGAGTTGGGACGGCGGGAGGAGAACCGGAAGACCAACCTGCGGGCCGAGCTGACCAGCTACGTCGGCAAGGACGCCGATGTCACCGCGGTCCGCGACCTCATCGCCGAACATCGGCTCACCACCCTGATCGGGCCGGGCGGCTCGGGGAAGACCAGGCTGGCCACGGAAACCGCGCGCACCCTGCTCGGCGACCTGCCGGACGGGGTCTGGTTGGTGGAACTCGCAGCCATCGGCGCGGACGGCGACGTGGCGCAGTCGACGCTCGCCGCGCTCGGCCTCCGGGATGCCCTGCTCGGCGGCGCACCGAACGCGGAGCTGACGGACCGGCTCATCGCCGCGATCCGGGATCGGGAGGCGCTGCTGATCCTGGACAACTGTGAGCACGTGATCGAGTCAGCGGCGGGGTTCGCCCATCGAGTGCTCGGGGAGTGCCGGCGGCTGCGGATCCTGGCGACGAGCAGGGAACCGCTCGGCATCACGGGTGAGGCACTGTGGCTGGTCGAGCCGCTGGCCTTGCCGGAGGCGGACGCCGGCCCCGGTGAGATCGAGTCCTCTCCAGCCGTCCAGCTGCTGCGGGACCGGGCGGGCGCGGCGCGCAAGGATCTCGTGGTCGACGACCACACGCTGTTGACGATGGTGCACGTCTGCCGGACGCTCGACGGGATGCCGCTGGCGATCGAACTTGCCGCGGCCAGTTTGCGCACCATGTCCATCGATCAGCTCGCCGATCGGCTCGACGACCGGTTCCGCGTGCTCACCAGCGGTAGCCGTACCGCGTTGCCGCGGCACAAGACGCTGCGCGCGGTGATCGACTGGAGCTGGGAGTTGCTCACCGACCCCGAACGGATGGCCCTGCGCAGGCTCTCCGTGTTCTCCGGCGGCGCGAGCCTGGAAGCGGCCGAGCGGGTCTGCACAGGCGATGCGGTCGAGGCGGGGCAGGTACTCGAGTTGTTGACCGCGCTGGCCGAGAAATCGCTGCTGCTCACCGAGGGCGACGGCGCACCGCGCTACCGGATGCTCGGCACGATCAAGGAGTACGCCGGCCAGCGGCTCGCGGAGGCGGGGGAATCGGATCTGGCGCGCCGCGCGCATCTCGCATACTTCACCGAACTCGGCGAAACCGCGGAGCCACATCTGCGCCGCGCCGAGCAATTGGAATGGCTCGCCATGCTCGAGGCCGAGCACGACAACATCAGTGCTGCGATGCGCGGTGCGCTCGCGGCCGGTGAGGCGCAGGGGGCGATGCGGCTCGCGGCAGCCGCCGGCTGGTACTGGTGGCTCGGCGGGCGCCGGGCCGAAGGCATCGAGCTGATGATCGCGGCCACCGACATCCCCGGCGAGGTGACCGATGATGTCCGGGCCATGACGTACGCGCTGGTGGTGCTCTTCGTGACCTCCGGGCCGGGCGGCGAACACCATGGCGCGGATTGGATTCACAAGGCGTACCGGTTCGGGCGGCTCAGTCGGCACCACAACCCTCTGTTGGATCTGGTGGTCCCGCTCGAACACATGCTGCGGGCGCCGGACTCCGCGGTGTCCGCGTTCGAGACGTTGCTGGACAGCGAAGACCCCTGGGTACGCGCGCTGGCCCGCTGGCAGGTCGGCAAGATGCTGATCATGATCGGGCAGGGCGCGCAGGACGCGGAGACGCATCTGGAGATGGCGTTGGCCGAGTTCCAGGCGCTCGGCGAACGGTTCGGGATTTCGATAGCCCTGTCCGAGCTGGGTGACCACCTCGCCAAGCGCGGCGAGTTCGCCGGCGCCTGCGAGCGTTACGGACAGGCCGTCGCGGTCGTCACCGAGGTCGGTGCCATCGAGGATGTCATCGGCCTGCGGACCCGCCAGGCCCTGCTGTACTGGCTCGACGGTGACCGGGACTCGAGCGCGGACGCCATTGCCGAGGCCGAGCGGAGCGCCGAACGTGTCACCTGGCCGTATGCACTGGTCGAGGTGGCGCGCGCCAAGGCAGAGCTCGCGCGCTGGGGCGGTGACGCCGAGGAGGCCCGCCATCAACTCGGGCTCGCGACCGTCCTTCTGGGCGACGACGCGGAAGAGCCGACCATCCGCGCTGGAATACACGACGTGCTCGGCTACCTGGCCGACGATCTCCGTGAAGCCCGTACCCACCGCGTCGCCGCCTGGCAGGCGGCGACCGAGGCGGGACACGCGTTCTTGATCGCTCAGATCCTCGTCGGGATCGCGGACCTGGCGGTTCGTCTCGGCCAGTACGAACAGGCGGCGCGGTTGCTCGCGGCCGGCGTCGGCGTTCGCGGACTGCCGGATCGCTCCCGCCCGGACGCGGCCAGGATCGAACGGGACGCGCGGCGTCACCTCGGCGACGCACGGTTCGCCGAGGTGACGCGGGAGGGTGCGCAGGCGAGCTGGTCCGAGCTGGTCGAGGTCACGCTCGCTTCGTGAGGGTCAGCTTGCTGCGCGTTGGATGATGATGTCGCCGTGCCGCGTGCGGGCGTGGACCATGACCTTGTCGTCCGACGGGCCGGCGTTTCCCTGCGAAACGAAGTTGTGCACCGCCCCTCGATCACTGTTGACGTCGATGGAGGCAGCGGTGCCCTCGCTGATGCCGACCTCGATGTTCCCCGACCCGTTGATCAGCTTCGCCCTGCCGTGTGTCATCCGGCCGATCCGAATGGCACCGCTGGCCTGCGTGGCGGTGACGCTGCCGTCGGCGCGGTCGATGTCGAAGTCGCAGCTGCTACTGGTGAGATCGAGGTCGGCCGAGGCGTGGCCGATCCAGACCTGCCCGCCCGAGGTCGAGAGCCCGACCGTGCCCGCGACCTCGCCGATCCGCATCGCGATCGCCCCGCCGTCGATGTCGGCGCGCCCTGCGATGTGGCCGATCGCGACCTCACCGGACGCGATGCTCGCGTGTAGCGCGTCGATGCGATCCAGCTGGGCCCGACCCGATGCCATGTGCAGCTCACACTCGCCGAACGAGCCGTCAGTGTTCACGGCCGAGTACGCCAGGTACGCAGCCAGGCTGGAGCCGGTGGGCAGGTCGATCGTGATGGCGACCGACCCGTTCTTGCTCCCGGAGACGGTCGTCTTGATCGACAGCCGACCGCCGGCGAACTCCACCTTGGTCCTTTCGGCCACCTTGACATCCGACCGGTTCGCCTCGTCGATGGGCTCGACCAGCACCACGGTGTCGGTCCGGTCGCTCGCGGTGATCCGCACCTGAGCTCCGGCGACCTCCACGGTCGCGGCGATGGGCCCTGGCGTGACGAACTCGAAGGGCTTCCGGAGTGCCGAAGCTGTAATCGCTGAAGTTGTCATGCGACTACCGTCATCGGCCGGCCTGACACCGACCTGCCCCCGACCTGACACGACTCCTGACACGGCGCTGACA
>JBKPNA010000123.1:0-3113 GCA_046765695.1 Actinomycetota bacterium
GGCCTCTCCCAGCAAACCGGTCGCATACGACAAGGATCCGGCCGGATCCGTTGTCGTCTGCGACCGGTCTCGTGAGAACTACACTGCCCCACGTGCCCGACTCGCCCCCTGTCGCGCTGCTGGTCGACCGGTTGGGCGTACGGTTCGGCCGGCAGACAGTGCTCAATGAGCTGTCGCTGCAGGCGGCGGCCGGCAGGTTGACCGCCGTTCTCGGGCCCAACGGCGCCGGCAAGACGACCTTGCTGCGCTGCTGCACCGGACTCCTCCGGCCGGACGGCGGGGCCGTCCAGGTGCTCGGTGAGCGGCCCGGATCCGCCGCGCTCGCCGCCCGGGTGGGTCTGATGCCGCAGAGCACCGGCGCTTGGTCGGCCATCCACGCAGTCGAGCTGCTGCACTACCTGGCCGGCCTGTACGCCAACCCGCTGGATGTCGACATGCTGGTGGCTCGGCTCAACCTGGGCAGCTTCGCCAAGACCCCGTACCGGCGGCTGAGCGGCGGTCAGCAACAAGCAGTCAACCTGGCGGGTGCGTTGATCGGACGGCCGGAACTGGTCTTCCTCGACGAGCCGACGGCCGGCATGGATCCCCACGCCCGGCGCTCCACCTGGCAGCTGCTGAACGACGTCCGCGCCGCCGGGGTCACCGTCGTGCTGACGACCCATGCGATGGACGAGGCCGAGGCCCTCGCCGACCAGGTCTACATCGTCGACCAGGGCCGGGTGGCCATCGCGGGAACGGTCGGCGAGCTGACCCGGTCGGGCGAATCGCTGGAGGCGGTTTTCCTGAGTCACACCCAAGCGCCAGCCGCATGAGCACTGCCCTGGACTTCGCACCTGCGCCGAGCCCGGCCCCGCCCGTACGCCGGGTGCTGCGGCACGCGCGGACCGAGGTGCAGCTGCTGGTGCGCAACGGCGAGCAGCTGCTGCTGGCCCTGGCCATCCCGCTGCTGGTGCTGACCGTCGGCGGCATCGCCGGCGGCCGCTGGGGAGACCTGTCCGTGCTGACCCCCTCGGTGCTGGCACTCGCCATCTGGTCGTCGGCGTTCACCTCGGTGGCGATCAGCACCGGGTTCGAGCGCCGCTACGGCGTGCTGGAACGGCTCGCCGCGACCCCGCTGCAGAAGTCCGGGCTGCTGGCCGGCAAGGCCGTTGGCATTGTCGTGATCGTCGCCTTCCAGCTGCTGGTGATCACGGCCGCCGGACTCTACATCGGCTGGCGGCCGTCGTTCAGCGCGGCATCCGGGGCAGTCGCCGCCCTGCTCGTGGTGCTGGCCGTGGCGGCGTTCGTCAGCTGGGCACTCGCCCTTGCTGGACGGTTCCGCGCCGAACTCACCCTCGGCGTGGCCAATCTGATCTACGTGGTGTTGCTGGTCGGGGGCGGGCTCGTCATCCCACTGCACCGGTACCCGGACGCGGTGCAGCCGATCGTCCGGGTGATGCCGACTGCCGCGCTCGGGGAGGGGCTGCGCGCAGCGGCCACCGGGGTCGTTCTCGGCTGGCCGATCCTGGTGCTGCTTGGCTGGCTGGCGGTTGGCGTGCTCGTGGCGCGGAAGGCGTTCCGGTGGATCTGAGGCGAGTCGTGACGAGTCCCCGCGCACTGTCGCGGTGGGCGGTCGCGTCGCTGGTGGCCAACATCGGCATCGTGGTCACCGGCGGCCTGGTCCGGCTGACCGGCTCCGGGCTCGGCTGCCCGACCTGGCCCCGTTGCACGCAGGACTCGTTCGTCTCACACCCAGCGCTGGGAATCCACGGGGCGATCGAGTTCGGCAACCGACTGATCACCTTCGTGCTGATCGGAATCGCCGCGGGCACCCTGATCAGCGCCTGGTGCTACCGCGATCCGACCCGGAGCGAAGACGGCGGCCGCCGGCGTGAGCTCCGCTGGCTGGCCGCCGTAATGGCGCTGGGTATTCCTTATCAGGGCGTGATCGGTGGCCTGACCGTGCTCACCGGCCTCAACCCGTACCTGGTCGGACTGCACCTGCTGCTGTCGATGGTCTTGATCTCACTCGCCGTCTTGCTGGTACGGCTGACCCGACACGTCATGCCACGGCGGGTGCCCGGTCGGCTCGCCGTACTCCCCGTCGTAACCCTGGCCCTGCTCTGGCTGGCCGTGGTGCTCGGCACGGTGCTGACCGGCAGCGGACCACACGCCGGCGACAGCGACGTACCGCGCAACGGGCTGAACGGGATGCTGCTGACCCAGCTGCACTCCGGAGTCGTGTACGCGACGATCGCCGCGACGCTACTGTGCGTGGCGCTGCTCCGCAGCCGGGCGGCGCTGCTGCTGCTGGCGGTGGAGGTGGGCCAGGCCGGCATCGGGATCGCTCAGTACTACCGCGGGCTGCCCGTCGAGCTGGTGGCCCTGCACCTGCTCGGCGCGGCGCTGGCGATGGCGGCGGCCACCAACCTGGCGCTGTCGGTCACCGCCCGCCGACCAGAGCTCGCCGCCGATGGAAAACCGGTCAGATACGACACCCTCGAGCGCCGGAAACCTGTCGTTTCTGACCGGTTTCGTTAGGAAGACGCCCCGGTCAGCAACCAGGCGATCTTGCGGCCACCGTCCCAGCGGCGGGCTCGGCTTACGGTCGCAACCAGGTCTGACGGAGTGTGGCTCAGCGCCTGAAGCGCCGGGCCGACCTGGTCAGCATGCATCCGCCGGGCCAGCGTGATGTGCGGGCTCCACTGCCCGTCGCCGAACTGGCCGTACCCGCCGCCGCAGACCTCCACCACCTGCTGCTGCAGAGCAGCCAGCTCAGTCGACACCACGACCTGGCGCGCCAGGACGTAGCCCCAGCGGCGCGGGCCGAAGAGCAGCACCCCGCCGATCATCAGCTCGAGATCGAGATTGGCGAACAGCGGCGGCAGCCGGTCCTCGGCGGCGGCACCGAGCCGGTCACCGGCCCAGAGCGTGACGTGCGGAGCGTGATGCGGGCTGGGTTCGTTCCGCCGGGCCGTCGGTAGTCCGGCGTCGCCCAAACGGTCCCACTGGCTCCGGATCGCCTTGTCGGTCGCCTCGTCGAGCAGCAGCTCGACCGACTGGGTCACCGCAACAGCGGGTCGATCGCAGCGGCGACGAAGATCAGGGCGAGGTAGGAGTTGGACCAGTGGAAC
>JBKPNA010000124.1:0-9528 GCA_046765695.1 Actinomycetota bacterium
GGGCGTGCGCGCGGCCGATGCTCTGCGCCAGTTCGTCCACCGCGTACCGCTGCACGTCGCCGACTGTTCGGATTCCGACTCGATGGAGCTTCTCGGCCGTGACCGGTCCGACGCCGGGTATCACGCCGACCGGCATGGGAGCCAACAGCGCGACCTCGGCGCCGGGCTCGATGATCCGGCGGCCGTCCGGCTTGGCCAGCTCGCTCGCGACCTTGGCGATGAACTTGGACGTGCCGACGCCCACGGACGCAGTCAGCCCGCCGGTCACCGCGACGACACCCGCCCGGAGCTCGTCCACCAGATCGAAGACCCCAGCAGTGCTGAAATCCACGGGTCGACGGGCTGCCCGCAGGTCGACGAACGCCTCGTCCAGCGACAGCGGTTCGACCAGCGGCGACAGATCCCGCAGCAGATCCATCACCTGCGCGCTGACGGCCCGGTACGCGCCGAACCGGCCGGTCAGGTAGGCGGCGTGCGGGCAGCGCCGGCGTGCCTCGGAGACCGGCATGGCCGAGTGGACCCCGAACACCCGGGCCTCGTACGAGGCGGTGGCCACGACGCCGCGCTGCCCGACGCCGCCCACGACCACCGGCTTGCCGCGTAGCGACGGCTTGTCGCGCTGCTCGACCGAGGCGAAGAAGGCGTCCAGGTCGAGATGCAGGACCGAAGCCTCCCGTCGCACCCGGCCATCCTGCACCCGGCCGGTGACGACCGCGCATCTCAGCGGGCGCGATGACCACCGATCGCCGCCAGCACCGCATCGGCGTCCCGGCCCTTCATCCGCTTGAGCGACCGGGCGCTGCTGCCGTACTCCACAGTGATCGCGGCGCCCTTGTGGTGCGCGTTGTACCAGCCGGTCATCGTGCCGTGGCAGGAGCCGTGGCAGTTGAGAGAGCGGATCGGCAGGTCGAGGCCGTCGGAGAGCCGATGCATCAGAGCCCGGTTCTTGACGCCGTAGGAGTCGACACCGGACAGCGGCTGGTGCCAGGAGACCAGGTACTTCGGGTGGATCCGGTCGAGAAATCGCATGATCACCCGGGTTTCCTTCGCCGACGCTGCCGCCGGCCCGGAGTTGGCCCGAGAGATCCACCGATGCGGGAAGTTCCGGTTCAGGTCGATGGTGCCCCGAATCCAGCGCCGGTCCCGAACCAACCCGTCCGGGTTGAGCACCGGCACCACCCACAGGTCGACGCCCTTGATCTTCTTGCCCTCTAGCAGCCCGCGAGCGAGGTACTGGCCGAAGTTCTCCTCCCCGTGCATCGTGGCCACGACCATCACCACCGGCTTGCCCTTCTCACCGGCCCGGTACGCCGTGATCGGCCGGCCCTCCGCCGAGGTGCCGATGGTCTCCTTGTGATACCAGGTCCGCGGCCCAGTGGCGTCGGCGACGGCCTGGTTCAGCGCAGCCCGGGTGCGGGAGCCGTACCGGCCGGTGGGGGAGAGCCGGTAGTGCCGCTGGACAGCCTTCAGCGCGTCCCGGGTGCGCGGGCCGAACGTGCCGCCATTGTTCTCGGCGCGCAGGTAGCCGGCGGCGATCAGCTCGTTCTGGACCGCCCGGACCTGCGGCCCCGAGTCGCCATAACTGAGAACGTCAGCGGCTGCCCGGTCGGCGCCGAGGAGAAGGACAGCGGCCGTCATGGCGCCGATCAGGATGGCTCTGAGGAGCCGGCAGCACCGTGTGCTCATGGGCGTAACGACCTTTCACCCCGAGCCTTCGGAAGTATCGCTCGCGGCGGTTGAGGTGTCCAACGGTGGGCGGTTGACGGGGCGTTTGCGGCTTCGTGGCCGGGTAACTACTAACGTTGACCTTTTCGGGGGACGGCCCTCGGGTCCGCGCCGTCGAGAGGGAGATCGGTATCACAACCGAGCAACAGGGGAACGAGATGGATATCTGGCCGGGTAAGCCCTACCCGCTGGGCGCGACCTTCGACGGAGCCGGGGTCAATTTTGCCCTGTTCTCAGAGGTGGCCGACTGCGTCGAGCTCTGCCTGATCGACGAGAAGAACGTCGAGAGGCGGGTGGAGCTGATCGAGGTCGACGGATTCGTCTGGCACGCCTATCTGCCCCGGCTCCAGCCCGGGCAGCGCTACGGCTATCGGGTGTACGGCCCATACGACCCGGCCAGGGGTCACCGCTGCAACTCCTCGAAACTGCTGCTGGACCCGTACGCGAAGGCGATCGACTGCCAGATCGACGGCGACGAGTCCCTCTTCTCCTACCGCTTCGACGACCCCAACGCCTTCAACGACTCCGACTCGCTCGGTCACACCATGCTCTCAGTGGTCACCAACCCTTACTTCGACTGGGGCCATGACCGGCCGCCCCGGCACGAGTACCACCAGACCGTGTTCTACGAGATGCACGTCAAGGGCTTGACGATGAGGCACCCGGGCATTCCCGACGAGGTCCGGGGCACGTACGCGGCCATCGGGCACCCGGCGGTCGTCGATCACCTGACCTCCCTCGGCGTGACGGCGGTCGAGCTGTTGCCGGTGCACCAGTTCGTCAACGACAGCCATCTGGTCAGCAGGGGCCTGTCGAACTACTGGGGCTACAACACCATCGGCTTCCTTGCCCCGCACAACGGCTACTCCAGCAGCGGCACGGATGGGCAGCAGACCACAGAGTTCAAGGCGATGGTCAAGACGCTGCACGAAGCGGACATCGAGGTGATCTTGGATGTGGTCTACAACCACACCGCCGAGGGCAACGAGCGGGGCCCGACGATCGCGTTCCGGGGCATCGACAACGCCTCCTACTACCGGCTGGTGGACGAGGCGAAGGCCCACTACTACGACACCACGGGAACCGGCAACAGCCTGCTGATGCGCAACCCCCACGTGCTGCAGCTGATCATGGACTCGCTGCGCTACTGGGTGCTCGAGATGCACGTCGACGGGTTCCGATTTGATCTGGCGGCCACCCTGGCCCGACAGTTCCACGAGGTGGACAAGCTGTCGGCCTTCTTCGACATCATCCAGCAGGACCCGGTGATATCCCAGGTGAAGCTGATCGCCGAGCCGTGGGATCTCGGTGACGGCGGCTACCAGGTCGGCAACTTCCCGCCGCTGTGGAGCGAGTGGAACGGCAAGTACCGGGACACGGTGCGCGACTACTGGCGCGGGGTTCCGGCGTCGCTGGGCGAGTTCGCCTCCCGGCTCACCGGGTCCAGCGACTTGTACGCCCACTCCGACCGGCGACCCACCGCCTCGGTCAACTTCGTCACGGCCCACGACGGCTTCACCCTGCGGGACCTGGTCTCCTACAACGAGAAGCACAACCAGGCCAACGGTGAGAACAACAATGACGGGGAGAGTCACAACCGCTCCTGGAACTGCGGCGCGGAGGGCGAGACCGACGACCCGGCTGTCAACGCGCTGCGGCTGCGGCAACAGCGGAACTTCATCACGACGCTGATGGTGAGCCAGGGCGTGCCGATGCTGGCGCACGGTGACGAGCTCGGTCGCACCCAGCATGGCAACAACAACGTCTATGCCCAGGACAACGAGATCTCCTGGGTCGACTGGGACCTCGGCGCGGACCAGAAGGAGCTGCTGGCCTACACCTCCGCCGCCATCGCGCTGCGCAAGGCGCATCCGGTGCTTCGCCGCCGCCGGTTCTTCGCCGGTGATGCCGCACACGGTGGCAAGAGCTCGGTCGGGGAGATCGAGTGGCTCAGGCCCGACGCCACCATGATGAACGAGACCGACTGGGCCTCCGACTTCAACCGCAGCGTGATGGTCTTCCTGAACGGGGACGCGATCCCGGAGCACGACAACATGGGCCGCCGGGTCACCGACGACCACTTTCTGCTGCTGTTCAACGCTGACGCGGTGCCGATCCGGTTCACCCTGCCGTCGCGGAACTTCGGCAACGAGTGGCGGCTCAGGCTCGACACTGCGAGCGGTGCCGTGGACCCCGACGTCAGGCCCTGGCGGGCCCGCTCCCGACATCTGATCGAGTCGCACTCGATGGTGGTGCTGTCCACCACCGTCGTCCCCGAGGCCGAGCGCGTCGCCGCCGAGCGGCGAGCCGAGGCTGCCCTGCCGGCCGTCGCCAAAACGTTGTGAACCGCCAACGGACGAAGTCCCGAGAACAGCTCTGAGACGGAGAGGAAACGCAGCCATGCCCGACATTCCCGAACTTGCTCTGAACAACGGCCAGACCATTCCGCAGCTCGGCTTCGGGGTGTTCCAGATCGATCCGGACGAAACCGCCGACGCGGTCAAGCAGGCCCTGGACATCGGCTACCGGCACATCGACACTGCGGAGGCGTACCGCAACGAGCGGGGAGTCGGCGAAGCCATCCGGGCTTCCGGCCTGGACCGGGCCGAAGTGTACATCACCAGCAAGCTGAGCAACGCCGCTCACGAGCCCGACGATGCGCGGAGGGCTTTCGACGGCACACTCGAGGCGCTCGGCTCCGACTACGTCGACCTGTTTCTGATCCACTGGCCGCTGCCCACGCTCTACGGCGGCGACTTCGTGTCCACGTGGCGGGTAATGGAGGAGTTCTACCAGTCTGGGCGGGCCCGCTCGGTCGGGGTGTCCAACTTCCAGGTTCCCCACCTGCGCCGGCTGGCCGAGGAGACGGAGGTGGTGCCGGCGGTGAACCAGATCGAGGTGCATCCCTACCTGGGCAACGAGGAGGTCAGGGCGTACGGGGCCGAGCACGGCATCCTGACCGAGGCCTGGTCGCCGATCGCCCAGGGTGCGGTGCTGGAGGACCCGACGATTTCCGCGATCGCCGAACGCCTCGGCAAGACCACTGCTCAGGTCACCCTGCGCTGGCACGTCCAACGCGGCGACATCGTCTTCCCCAAGTCGGTCACGCCGTCGCGGATCCGGGAGAACTTCGAGATCTTCGACTTCGAGCTGACCGACGACGACATGACTGCGATCACCGCGCTGGACAAGGGTGAGGAAGGGCGCACCGGCGCCCATCCCGACACCTTCGACTGGATACCGCGCTGACTCGGGCCACGCCCGCCGACTTGCCCTAGCGCCGGTCAACCGCCCCGCTTTTCCGCACAAGTCCACGAGTGGCTGCGGTTTAGGCCGTAACACGCATCGTCTTTACGCACAGGGCCACAAGTGGGGGTCCCGTCGCCCGACTGACCCGCCGATGGCGGCTTCGTGACACCGGCAAGCCGCCACCTCCAGCGCGCTGCTCTGGCGTGGTCCGCGGGACCCGATGTAGACGGCGACGCCGAGGCCGCGTCCTCGCTTCACAGCGGAGAAACGGATAGGATGCCGCTGGCGCGCCGGGAAGTCTGGTCGGCGAAGTTGGTGCTTGGCCAGTCTCAAGGAGGCGCTCATCTCCCGACACTCGTCGCCCGGTTCCGCCGACTCGATCGAGCAGCTGGTTTGTCCCAGTTCTTGCCAGGCTGAGTTCTCCACCGCTACGGAACGTCGTCCACACAGGATGCTCCCTTAGTGACTGTCTGCGCTTGGCGCAATCGGCGCGCCGGTAGGGGCTGCTGAGAAGCCGGAAAGGAAGCGCTGGGTGTCTGACAGCTTGAGGTTTGCCCTGGTGCTGCTGGTGGTCAGTGCGACAGGGCTGGCGATCATCCTTTCGCATCGGCTCACCGAGCGGCTCAAGATACCGGTCCCTCTACTAACCCTCATCGCCGCGGCCTTCGCCGCGGAATTCATACCGAGTGTGCGGCCCTCTGAGGAGATAGCGACACGCTCAGTGAGCGTTGCCTTGGTCGTCATTCTCTTCGCCGGGGGCACACACATGGGCGCCAAGCGGTTCCGAGCCGCAGCAGCCCCCATTGTGTTGCTCGGAGTTGTCGGAACCTTTCTCGTAGCGGCCGGCGGAACACTGTTGCTGAACGTGGCCTTCGGGCTTGGCTGGTATCTCAGTCTGCTCGTCGCCACCGCAGTCGCGCCGACAGATCCCGCCGTCGTGTTCTCAGTGCTCGGCAAACAAGAAGTGGCCGGTCTCAGCGGAACCATCTTGGAGGGTGAATCGGGTACCAACGACCCGGTCGGGATTTCGCTGATGGGCGCCCTGCTGGCGGCGGGTGGGCTGACGGCCGTCGGAGCCACTAACGCTGCTCTCGACTTTCTGTTGCAGATGGGAATTGGCGCAGGCGCAGGGATCGTGGGTGGTCTTGGACTCCTGGCCTTCATGCAACGAGTGCCGCTGCCGAGTGAAGCTCTTTACCCACTCCGAGTACTGGCCGTGGTCTTCGTCCTCTATGGCGGCACAACATTGGCGCATGGCTCGGGCTTCTTGGCTGTGTTCGTGGCAGGCATCGTGGTTGGTGATGCGCGGGCTCCGTACAAGGTGGAGATTGAGCGCTTTCACGCCGCTCTGGCGAGCCTGGCGGAGATCTTCGCATTTGTGGTTCTCGGTTTGACAGTCGATCTGAGCGACATAGCCAAGAGGGATGTCTGGCTTCCTGGAGTTGTCCTCGGCCTCGCCGTGGTGTTCGTGATTCGTCCGCTTTTCGCCGGGCTATGCCTTCTCCGTTCCCAGCTGCGGGCGAACGAGCGGGTCTTCATCCTTTTCGCAGGACTGAAGGGCGCCGTGCCGATCCTGCTGGGCATGCTTCTCCTCCAGACCGGGGTTCCGGGTGCGGAAAGGCTCTACGGGATTGTCGTGGTCGTGGTGATCGTTTCGGTCTTGCTCCAGGGAAGTCTGGCGGTAACGGTCGCTCGTTACCTGCGGCTTCGTATTCGGACAGCCGAGACTGAGCCATGGTCCCTGGGCGTGCGGCTGCGCGATGAACCCGAGGGCGTGCACCGCGTTCGCGTCCAGCCCGGCTCGGTGGCCGACGGACGATCTCTTCGGCAGCTTGACGAGCTCGGCGAGGAGGCCTGGATCAGCTTCGTCCTACGGGAAAGCCAGCTTGTTCCCGTGACCGGTGGTACCCGGTTGCGTGCCGGTGATGAGCTGCTGATCTTGGCCGAGCCGGCGAGCATGAAGCGGTTGCTCAATATCTTCGGCGAACACCAGTCCGGCGATCACCTCTCTTGAGATTGCTGCGCGCTGAACTTGTATGTCGCCTGACGGGGGGCACTCGGAGAGCCTGCGGCTTTGCGACACGCCCTCGGTTAGCCTGGGCCAGGCTTCGTGGGCTAGGGAGGATGCGTGAACCAAGTCGACTGGTCCACCGAGTGGTGGCGAAGCCCGTTGTGGATCGGCGGAGTGTTCCTCGTGACCATCCTCGGGTTCGCGATCATCGGCTGGCTGCTGGTCAAGCGGACGGGATGGGGCCGGCAGTTCTGGCGACTGTCGAGCAGGTACTTCGTCCCGTTCGAGCGCAGCTGGATCGCATGGCGGCCGATCCTGACGGTGGCGGTGCTGCTGCTGTTGTCGGTGATCAGCGTGCGGCTCGACGTACTGCTGTCCTTTCAGGGCAACGCCCTCTTCACCGCCGTCCAGAACCTGGACCAGGGGAGCTTCTGGCGATTGATCGGGATCTTCGGGATTCTGGCGACGGTCAACGTGCTGCTCGTGCTGATCTCCTTCTTCATTGCGCAGGCGCAGATCATCCACTGGCGGCTGTGGCTGAACCAGCGGATGGTCGGAGACTGGCTGAGCGGAGCGGCCTACCACCGGGGGAGATTCGTGGCGGCGCCGGTGGACAACCCGGACCAACGCATCCAGGCCGACGTCACCGAGTACACCTCGACGTCCCAGTCTCTCGCCTTGGGTGCCGTGTCGTCGTCCATCAGCCTGGTCTCGTTCACCATCATCCTGTGGGGGTTGTCCGGTCCGCTGGAGGTCTTCGGCATCACCATTCCGCGGGCCATGGTCTTCCTGGCCTACATCTACGTGATCATCGCGACGGTGTTCGCGTTCCGGATCGGCCGGCCGCTGATTCGGCTCAACTTCCTCAACGAGCTGCTCACGGCCTCCTACCGGTACGCGCTGGTGCGGGTTCGTGACAACTCGGAGAATGTGGCCTTCTACCGGGGTGAGCAGGTGGAGAACTCCGGACTGATGGCCCGGTTCGCCGCCGTGATCGCCAACACGTGGGCCATCGTGTTCCGCAGCCTGAAGTTCCAGGGCTTCAACCTGGTCGTCAGCCAGATCGCGGTCATCTTCCCGTGGCTGATCCAGGCGCCGCGGTTCTTCGCCGGGCAGATCACGCTCGGCGACGTCACCCAGACCGCCACGGCGTTCGGCCAGGTCCAGGGCTCCCTGTCGTTCTTCCGGCTCGCCTACGACGACTTCGCCAGCTATCGAGCATCGCTGAACCGGCTCACCGGCCTGCTCGATGCGGACGACGAGGCCCGTGGACTGCCGATCCCGATGACGGAGCTACGGCAGGAAGGGCTCGGCATCCGAGACCTGAATGTCAAGCTGCCGGACGGCCGTCCGCTGCTCACCGACCTGGACATCGAGCTGGCCGGTGGTGACTCGTTGCTGGTCAAGGGTCCATCCGGCAGCGGCAAGACGAGCTTGCTGCGCAGCCTGGCGGGACTGTGGCCGCACGTCCAGGGCAGCATCGCCCGGACGGAGGACGTGCACACCATGTTCGCCTCACAGCAGCCCTATCTGCCGCTGGGCACGCTGCGCGCCGCCCTGGCGTACCCGGCTCCCGGTGAGAGCCTGAGCGACGACGAAGCCGGAGACAGCTTGCGTGCCGTTCAGCTCGGGCATCTCGCCGACCGGTTGAACGAGGAGTCCGACTGGGCCAAGAGGCTGTCGCCTGGGGAGCAGCAACGGCTGATCTTCGGCCGGATCCTGCTCGCCCGGCCCTCCCTGATCTTCCTCGACGAAAGCACCTCGGCGCTGGATGAGGGGATGGAGCACGCGATGTATGGACTCGTACGCCAGCGCCTACCCGGCTGCACGATCGTCAGCGTCGGGCATCGCAGCACGCTGGAGCCCTTGCACACCAATGAGCTGACCCTGCTCGGCGACGGCCGCTGGGAGACCAAGGCGTTGGTGGGCTGATTTCGGTCGGTTGTGGTCTTGTGCGGAAAGACGAACGGCAGATCGGCCGATTTGGCGTTCGGATGCGGCCTTGTGCGGAGAAACGACAGAGAGAGCCCTTCGCTCAACCCTTCTTCCGTGCCTTGGGCTGCTTCCGGGGCATGCTGGCGACGTAGCCAAGTGCTGCGCCGATCCACTCGCTCACCTGCTCCGGTTGCGCCGCTGCCGGCAGGCTGACGAAGCCGCCCATCGGACGTTCTGGCGGTCCGTAGTCACCGCCGCCCGCCGCTCGTACCGACTCCTGGTCGGCCGGACTGAGCTTCAGACCGATGTCTGGCCCGAACAGCCCCATGAACATGTTGCCGTTAACGAAGGCGCCGAGATTGCCGAACATCGGCTTGATCTCGACGTTGCTCGCCGAAGGCACGAGAGCCCGGAAACGCTCCTTGTCGGCTTCGGTCGGCCGGGGAACCTGCATGGCTGGTACTCCTCCACTTGAGGAGCCCATCATCGCCTGCCGCAGCGGCAGCCGGTCCCTCCGCGAGTCAACAGGCAACCAATGGGTAGCTTCTGGTCATGAACCAGGACAGCACACCCGTCCTCGAGGCGATCCAGCAGTTCTACGCCGAGGG
>JBKPNA010000125.1:0-5999 GCA_046765695.1 Actinomycetota bacterium
GGTGAAGGTCGATCACCAGCTTCATGCCGTCGGTCAGCACGCTCCGGGCCAGCACTTCGTGAACTTCGGAAGGCGACACCTGGATCTGCTCGGCCATCTCATGCTCCTGAGGATTGTCCCGAGTCTACGGAAGATGGCAGAAATATATCGCCTGCAGCATCTTGTCTGCCGCATATCTTCAAAGCTTGAGATCGAGCCAGGTCGCCAAGGCCTCGATCTCGGCGGTCACGTCGGCGCGCATCGCCTTGGTGAAGCGGACATCCTCGTGAAGCGCGAAGACGGTCAACCTCTTCGCCTTGCGGTCGGCCTTCGCGTCGAGCTTGCCCACAAGCCGGTCGTGATGCAGCACCGGCAGCGCGAAGTAGCCCCAGCGCCGCTCCGCCGCCGGCTTGTACATCTCCAGGATGTAGTCGAAGTCGAAGAGACTCTTGGCCCGCTCGCGGTCGTGGATCAGCCGGTCGAACGGCGACAGGAGAGCGGTGCGGCCGGTGAACGGCTTGTCGAGCGCCTCGGGATCGGCCCGCCACTGGCCGTCCACCCCGTCGACCGTCACAGGGATGCCGGCGGCTCCCACGGCGATCGGCTCACCCGGAATGACGGCCGGGGTCGCGCGAACGACGCCGAGGGACCGCAGTCGCCGCTCCTCGCGGCGGCGCCGGGCCTCCTCCGCCGGCAGCGGCTCGAACGTCGGGTAGACGCGCTCGGGGATGTCCCAGAGCCGCTGCCGACCGACGCGCCCCGCGATCGCCACCTCTCCCCGGGCGGAGAGCAGCTCCAGCATCTGGGTGACGTTGCGGTTGTTCGTCCAGCCGGTCGAGCCCCACGGCAACTGGCAGGTGTCCGGCAGCTCCCGGGACAGCAGCGGCCCGGCATCGCGCAGCCGAGCAAGGATGTCGCGCCGGAAGCCGTCGTTCGCGGCGATCCACGCCTGCACGCTCGGCTGCGCCGTGTAGGGCGTCTCCTCCGGGACGTGCAACGCAACGGCGGTCATCGGCCGGATGAAGGCCCGCAGCTCGAACAGGGTCCGGTCCCGGAGTGCCTGGGTGAGCTGGGCCGGCTGGTACGACGCCCCGAGCCGGCTCCAGGCAACCAGGTCCGCGTTCGGCGCGATGGCAGCGGTCGGATCAACCTGCAGCAGGGTCAGCCGGTCGACGAGCTCGACCAGATCGGTCGGTCTGGCGGCGTCGAGCAGCTGGGCTCGCACCGCCAGCTGCCGCGCCTCGTCCCGGTCCAGCCGTCGCACGCCCATGTCGCAAGACGTTAGTGCCCTCCGCCGTCGCGCCCCACCGCCCTGATCTTGGGCAGTTCGTCGTGGGTGACCGCGATGATCTTCCGGGTGTCGTCCACCCGCACCGTCGTGTACACAGCGGTGAAGTCGTACACGCTGCTGCCATCGGCCCGCCGCAGGTCCCAGTGCACGCGGACGACCGCCATCGGATCGAGGGGCTGCAAGATCTCGACGGCCAGCATGGCGACGTCGGCCACGCCAAGGCGCCGATAGAGATCCAGCAGCCCTTGCAGCGTCTCAGGCCAGTCCAGGCTCCCGGCGACCGAGACGAACACCTGGTCGCCGTCGATGTTCGTCACCTGAAGCGGATAGTGGAAACAGCTCAGCAGCGCACTCAGGTCGGCGCGGAGGAAGGCGCTTCGGTAGTCCTCGATCAACTCCGAAGCCGGTACCACGGGCTCAGTATCCCAGATTTGCTCTCGAACATCCGTTCGATTATGCTGGCGGGGTGGCCTCACTTAGCCGGCTGGGACAGGTAAGGGACTTGCGGCAGCGCGTGACAGACCTTATCAACACGCTCGAGACGGGCGGAATCGCACAGTTGGAGCCCCACGAGCGGCTCGATCTTTGGCAGTACCTGCAGGCTGTTCGGGTCCGCTTGGCCCTGGCTGAGCAGGCCCTCTCGGGGGATGCAGCTCAGTCCGGGCCAAGCCCGAGCACCACGGTCATCTCGGCGCGCATGCGGGCCAGGCGAGCCCGTGCCAGACGCCGCTCCTCGGTCAGCGGGATCGACGAGCTCGGCGGCCGGCGCGCCTCGAGATAGCACTTGATCTTGGGTTCGGTGCCCGACGGCCGGACCACGACCTTGACCGACTCGCCGGTGATCAGCACCGCATCGGTGGGCGGCAGCTCGGTGGTGCCCGACGCCAGGTCGACCACCGCGACCGGCTCCCCGTCGAGCTGCGCCGGGGGATTGGCACGAAGCCGGACCATGGCCGACGTGATCAGTTCGAGGTCGGCCACGCGGACCGACAGCTGGTCGGTCTCGTGCACTCCGAAGCGCATCGCGATGTCGTCCAGCCGGTCGGCCAGGGTCCGTCCCGCGGCCTTGAGCTCGGCGGCGAGGCCCAGCACCCGGACCAGCGCCGAGATGCCGTCCTTGTCAGGAACCGCCTCGGGATCCACGCAGTAACCGATCGCCTCCTCGTAGCCGAAGGCCAGGCCGGGCACCCGGCCGATCCACTTGAAGCCGGTGAGCGTGGCGACGAAGGGCTCGCCGTACGCGGTGGCCATCTCCCGCAGCAGCGAGCCGGACACGATGGAACAGGCGTAGCTGCCGCGTACACCTCGCCGGAGGGCATCCTCGCCCAACAGGGCACCGAGCTCGTCCCCGGACAGCATCCGCCAGTCCCCGTCGACCACGGTTGCGACCGCGCAGCGGTCCGCGTCCGGATCGTTGGCCACCACGAGGTCGGCCTCGATCTCCTTCGCTCGAGCGATGGCCAGGTCGATCGCTCCCGGCTCCTCGGGGTTGGGAAAGGACACTGTCGGGAAGTCGGGGTCTGGGGCGGCCTGCTCGGCAACCACGTCCCCTGGCGGAAAGCCGGCGGCGGCCACCGCCCGTTCCACCAGCGTTCCGCCGACCCCGTGCAGCGGGGTGTAGACCCAGGCCACGTCGCGGGGAGCCTCCGGCGGCACCAGGGTGGCGATGCGCTCCACGTACGCCATCACCAGATCGTCATCCAGCGTCGCGTAGACGGGGGAGCGCGGAACGTCGGCGAGGTCGTGCTTGGCGACCTCCTCGATCCGTGCCGAGATCTCCGCATCCGCCGGAGGAACGATCTGTGACCCGTCGCCGAGGTAGACCTTGTATCCGTTGTCCGAGGGCGGGTTGTGTGACGCCGTGACGACCACGCCGGCCACGCAGGCCAGGTGCCGGATGCCGAAGGCGACCACCGGCGTGGGCAGCGGGCCGGCGGTCACCAGAGCCGCGAACCCGGCGGCCGCCATGATCTCGGCGGTGTCGCGGGCGAAGACGTCGGAACGGCGCCGGGCGTCGAAGCCGATGATCACCCGGCCGCCGGCATGCCCTTGGTCGAGCAGGTAGGTGGCCAGCCCCGCGGCGGCCTGGCAAACCACCACCCGGTTCATCCGGTTGGGGCCCGGGCCCAGGGCGCCCCGCAGCCCGGCCGTGCCGAAGTCCAGCCGGCCGGCGAACGCATCCGCCAGCTCCGCTGCCGCGCTCTCGCTGCCCTCGGCCGCGGCGCTGAGCAGGACCTCCACCTGCTGCCGGGTCTGCGGGTCCGGGTCCTGCTCAGTCCAGGCGGCAACCCGGCCGAGCAGCTCCGGATCGAGTGCTGACATGCCTCACCAGCCGCTGGAACAGTCACGTGACCGGAGCTCGGCCACGTAGTCGTCGGGGGCCCCCGCTGCCTCGGCGGCATCGGCCAGGATGCCGAGGGTCATCGCACTCGGCGTGCCACCCTCGAAGTCGTTCAGCACGTACGCCCAGGCGGTCTGCTCACCGTCCAGCGTGGCCACCCGCACCCGGATCTTGCGATACAGGCCGGTGGTGGCGCTCTCCCACTGGTCCAGCGCCGCCTCGTCGGCCGGCGTGATGTCGTAGAGCGCGACGAAGACCTGCTGCCCGGCCTCCTCGGCCAGGGTCGGCAGCGGACCGTCCCAGCCCTCTCCACCAAAAGTGATCCGCCAGCCCGAGAGCCAGCCGGTGCCCCGTTGCGGGGAGTGCGGGCAGCGGAGAGCCATCTGGTGGGCATCCAGATTGCTCCCGTAGGCCGCGTACAGCACGACGGGAGGTTATCGGGTCCGGCGGGACTGGGGTAGATGGAAGAATCAGACCGTGACCCGCGTCGTGATAATTGGCGGTGGACCGGGCGGGTACGAGGCCGCCCTGGTTGGCAGCCAACTCGGTGGCGAGGTCACCTTGATCGACTGCGACGGCCTCGGCGGCTCCGCGGTGCTCACCGACTGCGTCCCGTCCAAGACGTTGATCGCCACCGCCGACGTAATGACTGAGGTGCACGGCTCGGCAGAGTTGGGGCTGCGGTTCGGCGATGCCGAGCAGCCCGACTCCCAGTCCGGTGTCTGCGTCGACCTGGCCGCCGTCAACCGGCGGGTGCTGAAGCTGGCGCAGCAGCAGTCCGCCGACATCGTCGAGCGGGTCGGCCGGGAGAACGTCGAGGTGGTGGTCGGCAGGGGCCGGCTCGACGGTCCTGAGCGCGTGATCGCGACGACCGACACCGGCGAGCGCCGTTTCGACGCCGAGGTGGTCCTGATCGCCACGGGGGCCCGTCCGCGGGAGCTGCCCGAGGCCCGTCCCGACGGCGAGCGGATCCTGACCTGGACCCAGGTATACGACCTGACCGAACTGCCGGAGCGGCTGATCGTGGTGGGGTCGGGTGTCACCGGGGCCGAGTTCGCCAGTGCCTACAACGCCCTGGGGTCTGACGTGGTGCTGGTGTCCTCCCGTGATCGGGTGCTGCCACACGAGGACGCCGAAGCGGCCCAGGTGCTGGAGGACGTGTTCGCCCGCCGGGGTTTGACCGTGCTCGGGAAGTCGCGCGCCCAGGCTGTGACCCGCAGCGGCGACGAAGTGACGGTAACATTGACCGACGGGCGCACGGTCACCGGTTCGCACTGCCTGCTGGCGGTCGGGTCGGTGCCCAACACGAGCGAGATGGGGCTGGCCGAGTCCGGTGTAACTCTGGACCGCGGCGGGTTCATCGAGGTGGATCGGGTGTCGCGGACCTCGGCGCGCGGTGTTTACGCGGCTGGGGACTGTACCGGGGTGCTGATGCTGGCGTCCGTCGCGGCGATGCAAGGGCGGATCGCGATGTGGCACAGCCTCGGTGACGCGGTCTCGCCGCTGGATCTGAAGACCGTGTCGTCGAATGTGTTCACTGCCCCGGAGATCGCGACGGTCGGGGTCACCCAGGCCCAGGTCGACTCCGGCGAGGTGGCGGCTCGCATGATCACTCTGCCGCTCCGCGGCAACGCCCGGGCCAAGATGCAGGGCAACACCGACGGGTTCGTCAAGATCTTCTGCCGCACGGTGACCGGGATCGTGGTCGGTGGCGTGGTGGTCGCGCCGCGGGCCAGTGAGCTGATCTACCCGCTGGCCGTCGCCGTTGCGCAGCGGCTGACCGTTGAGCAGGTCTCGGGGTCGTTCACGATCTACCCGTCGCTGACCGGCTCGATCGCCGAGGCGGCGCGGCGACTGCACGGCAGCGGCTCCATCAGCTAGACGAGGTATTTTCGCTGGCGTGACGGTGGCGCCGGAGACCGATCTCGTGGCGGCCGCGGCCGAGTTGCTCCGCGGCCGGACCTGGGTCGCGCTGACCGGCGCGGGTATCTCCACCGACTCCGGCATCCCCGACTACCGCGGGCCGACTTCGGTGCGGGCCACGCCGATGCAGTTCGGCGAGTTCATCGGTTCTGTGGAGGCGCAGCGGCGCTACTGGGCCCGCTCGTACTCCGGCTGGCGGCGGATCGGCCAGGCCCGTCCCAACGCCGGGCACCGGGCGCTGGCGGCCCTGGAGGGACGCGGCCTGCTCGGCGTGGTGACCCAGAACGTTGACGGGCTGCACCAGGCGGCCGGCAGCCGGAACGTCGTGAACCTGCACGGCGACATCGCCTCGGTCGTCTGCCTGGATTGTGGGAACCGCACACCCCGCGCGGCGGTGCAGCGGCGGCTGGCCGCACTGAACGTCGACGTCCCCCTGCCCGATCGACTGGAACACGCCGAGCTGCG
>JBKPNA010000126.1:0-6829 GCA_046765695.1 Actinomycetota bacterium
CGCGGACGCTGTCCGCTCCCGCCTTGGTGCACTCGCCGTCAACTGGGCGGTTGGCGATCCTTCCGTTCTGCGTTGTTTGTGACTAGGCTGCGCGGGCGACCCTGGAACCCACAGCCCGGTTCCGGTGACAAGAAGTAGTGACGACATGAGCAGGGGCGTCGGCTCGCCGCCGGCGTGACTCCTCGTGGAGGGCGCCCGGCCCTCCGCTCGGCGCACCAGGGGGTCGCTATGAGCCGCAGCGCGGACGACGTCTTTCTCATGCTCCTGGACGAGAGATCGGGGGAGCCGCGCGCCGCGCGACGCATCGCCGGGCTCGCCGTCGCGGCGGGGATGCTGGGCGAGCTGCTCGCCGACTCCTGCCTGACCATCACCGCTGACGGTGGCGTCGAGCTGCTGGATGCCGGGTGGCCCCCGCACGACGAGCTCGAGGCCGAGGTCTACAAGCTCATCCATGAGAGCAACGCTCACCCTTTGCGCACGTGGGTCGACTACCTGGCTCTGGACGCCTGGGACCGCGTCGGCCGACGACTGGCCCACGACGACGTCGTCCAGGTCGTCGCGCGCCGGCGTCTGATCAGTAAGCGGATCGCCTACGTGCCGAATGACCCCTCGGCCGTGTTGGCGCCTGTCGTCCGTATCGGGTGCCGGTTGACGGGCGAGGTGGCCGGCGAGGAACTCACGCTGGTCGACCTCACCAGCATCGGCCTGATCGCGGTCGCGGGACTGCTCGATCACGTCTGGTGGGACGAAGGCCTGCACGGGCGGGCACGGGCGGCACTCCCCGAAGTACTCAGCCAGCTTCCGCTCGACCACCCGATCACCCAGCTGTTCGCCGTGACGGAGGCCGCGGTCGCGGAAGCCATGTTGACGAGCACCACCTGAACGTGAACCGCGAGCACGAAGGGATGCCATGACCTCCACGTACCAGCGGGACGACGCCGTCACCAGCGCTCTCGCCGCCAACAAGCTCGATCTGCGCGCCGTTCTCTCGGTCGTCCTCGGAGCGACGGCGCCGCTCACGGTGGCCGCGGGTGTCGTCGCCACGGCCTTCGCCGTCACCGGATTGGTGAACCTTCCCGCCGGCTTCATCGTCGTGGGGCTCCTGCTCGCCCTGTTCTCGGTGGGCTACGTCGCGATGGCGCAGCGCATCGGCTATTCCGGCGCGTTCTATTCCTACATCGCTCAGGGCCTGAACAAGTCGCTCGGGGTCGGCGGCGCGTGGGTTGCGCTGCTGGCCTACAACCTCCTGCAGGTCGGTCTCTACGGCGCCGCCGGGACCGCGGCGAACCCGCTGGCGCAGCAGTACCTCGGCGTCGACCTCCCGTGGTGGGTCTTCGCGCTCATCGCCTGGGCCATCGTCGGCACCCTCGGCCTGCTGAACATCAAGATCTCCGGCCGCGTCCTGCTGGTCCTACTGGCGGCGGAGATGCTCATCATCTTGATCTACAGCGTCAGCTTCGCCACCCATCCGGCCGGCAGCGGGGCGGCCCTCGAGGCGTTCTCGCCGGCAGCCTTGTTCGACACCGGTGGCGGCGCCCTGCTGGCGATCGCCGTGCTCGGCTTCGTCGGCTTCGAGTCCGCTGTGGTCTACACCGAAGAAGCCCGCAATCCGCACCGAACCATCAAGACCGCGACCTTCGCATCGATCGCGGTGGTCGGGGCCCTCTACGCACTCTCCTCGTGGGCGCTGATCGTCACGACCGGCCCGGACAAGATCGTCAAAGCTGCTCAGGAGCAGGGACCGGGCCTGCTGTTCGCCACCGCCGGCCAGCAGCTCGGGGCGACCTGGGCGGACATCGGGTCGGTGCTGTTCGTCACGTCGCTGCTCGCGGCTATGATCTCTTTCCACCAGACGACAGCCCGCTACACCTTCGTCCTCGGACGCGAACGCGTCTTCCCCGTGCGGCTCGGCACGACCAGAGCGGACGGCGTGCCACGACTGGCCTCGCTGATCCAGACACTGATCGGCCTGGCCGTCATCCTCACCTACGCCATCGCCGGCTGGGACCCACTGGTGCAACTGTTCTTCTACGGCGGTACATCCGGCGGCTTCGGAGTGCTGTTCCTCATCTTCTGGACGTCGATCGCCGTCTGGACGTACTTCGCCCGCCGTGCGCACGAGGAGACGGCCTGGCGATCCAGGGTGGCGCCTCTCCTGTCGATCGTCGCCGTGGCCATCGTCCTCGTCCTCGTCCTCGCCAACTTCGCGACGCTCCTCGGCGTCCCCGAGTCCAGTCCCCTGCGCTGGGGCGTGCCGATCGCCTTCCTGACCGTCGCGGTGCTGGGCACCCTGTACGGGATATGGCTGCGGTTCGCCCGTCCCGACGTCTACGCCGTCATCGGGCTCGGTCCGACCGCCACATCACACGGCGTGGTCAGGACTTCGCCACTTGATCACGCGGCCCACCGGAGGGAGGGCCGGTGAGCGTCGACCTGCACATCAGCGACGCCAGACTCCATGACGCCCCACTCGTCGGCGAGTTCGTGTTCCGGGCCTTCCGACGCGACGATCCCATCACGCTGTGGGTCGTGCCCGAGGAGGACGACCGACCCGTGGTCCTGCCGAAGTACTTCGGTGCGATCGCCGCCGACGCGGTCGAGCAAGGTGTCGTCGAGCTGGGGCGGGACGGCAAGTCAGGAGATCTCCTGGCGGTAGCCATCTGGTTCGACGTCCCCGAGCCTGAGCCGGCTCCACCGGCCGAACCCGACGAGCGGCTGAACGAGCTGTGCGGCAGGTACGCGTCACGCTTCGCGGCCCTCGAAAGCCTCATGCACGCTGCCGCGCCGCAACAGCCGCACCACCACCTGGCGTTCCTGGCCGTGGACGAGGATCATCGCAACGCGGGGCTGGGCACGAGCATGCTCCAGTACCACCACAAGCTCATCGACAACATCGGTGTCGACGCCTCGCTCGACGCATCGAACGCCGCCAGCCGGCGCCTGTACCTGCGGCACGGGTACAACAACTCAAGCGATCCCTTCCACCCTCCTGGGGGGCCGCCGATGTGGCCGATGATGCGCTCGGTGAAGCTCTGAAGATCTCAGACTCTCAGGCGATCCGGGATGCCGGCCGGGGGTCGTAACAGACCAGGGCGTCGCGACGTGCCATCCCCACGACGTCCGGACGACCACCTTGATGTCGGCCCGCTTGCAGTCGTGCGATCGACAGAGTGCGGGGTGTCGTCCGTGTCCTGCATTCCGTCCGCCCCAGATCACGGCAGCGGCACGCACTGACGCGCCGTCGGCGCTGCGACGGCGTCTGCACGGTGTGGCCCCCGCCGGCTCGGAGCGGCCGATTGCGTAAGGGCCTTTGCTGGGCGCAGCGGCGCCGACGTGCGGCTACGCCGGTGCGAGGCCGAGTTGGTGGAGCAGCCCGAGTTGGTCGAGCTGGCCCCAGCGCTCGATGATCTTGCCGTCGGCGATGCGGAAGATGTTGATTCCCCGAAGCACGATCGTGTTGCCTGTGCCGGGGACGCCCATCAGCTCGCCGCGGTGGGTGCCGCTGGCGGTGAACCGCTCGACCACGATGTCGTCCTCGGCGATCATCTGGTTCAGGTCGCTGTGCCAGTCGGGCAGGGCCGCCCGGTAGAGGACGGCGGCTTGGCGCATCCCCTCGACGCCGTCCGGGGCGCCGGGGAACGGCGGGTCGTGGTTGACGAAGCCAGGAGCCAGGTGGCGGTCGACGGCGTCCAGATCACCCTTGGTGAACAGCTCCTGGATGAACGCCTCGACGGTCTGCTTGTTCGCGGTGCGGTGGTCGGTTGTCATGACCCGACCCTGCGCGTCCGCTGACGGTTGGACCATCCCAGCAAGCTGGGGTTTCCCGGTGGGGCGCGCGGGAGGACAGTGAACTCGTGGCCGAGCGCCGGGCCGGTCAGGCCGAACGAGCCGAACGAGCCGTCGTCCGCGCCTGCCACAGCGGTCTGGACGTGAGCGCGTTGCGCGATGCCCTGCTGACATCGCTGCGCGCGGTGATGCCGGTGGACGCGGCGTTCGTCGCCACCGCCGATCCGGAGACCCTGCTGTTCACGGGCGCGTACGCCGAGACTCCGCTCGACAACGCCACCGCAGCCTTCCTCGACAACGAGTTCGGCGCGCACGACGTCAACCGATTCGCCTCGCTCGCCACCTCCCGACGGCACGTCGCGTGGTTGGACGACGCCACGGGGAACGACCGGTTCGCGAGCCCGCGCTACCGCGACATCTTGCGTCCCCTGGGCCTGGGCGACGAGCTGCGCGCCGCGCTCGTCGTGGACGGGCGGTGCTGGGGGTACCTCTGCCTGCATCGCGAGGACGGCGGGCTCGGGTTCACCGTCGGGGAGGCCGCCACCATCGCCCGGCTCGGCCCGCACCTCGCGGCGGGGCTGCGGCAGGCCCTCCTGCTGCAGGCGCCCACCACCGGCGATCCAGCCGCTCCCGGCGTTGTGCTCCTCGCCGACGACCTCAGCGTGATCGCTGTCACCGCCCAGGCCGAGTACCTGCTGTCACTGGTGGAGAGCCGGCCCTTACAGCGGCTGCGGCTTCCCGTCGCCGTCTACGCCGTCGCGACCGCACTGGCCGCGCTTGAACGTGGGACGCTTCGCGACGCGGCGCAACCCGCCACCCGGATTCCCACGGCCGCCGGACCGTGGCTCAGCCTGCACGCCTCCCGGCTGCAAGCCTCGGTCGGTGGCGGGCCCATCGCAGTCGTCGTCGAGCTTGCCCAGGCCCAGGCCACCGCGTCCCTGCTCCTGTCCGCGCACGGTCTGACCGCCCGCGAGGCCGACGTCGCCCGCCTCGTCCTGCGAGGCCTGTCCACCACCGCTATCGCCGACACGCTGCACATCTCGGCGAACACCGTGCAGGACCACCTCAAGGCGATCTTCGACAAGACCGGCGTCCGCAGCCGCCGCGACCTCGTCGGACACCTCTTGGCCACGCACGCGAACCCCCGCCCGTGATCGTCATCCGTCGGCAGGCCACGCAGACGGCGGGCGGGCATCGCGGTGACCTTGATCGGACCGCGGCGTCCTACCGAGCGGGGGCATGCAGGAGGCGACCCGGACGGAAGCGGATCCGCATCGGCAGCCCCATCTCGCAGTAGCCGAGGCCGCGGGGGCTGGGCGTCCCCGACACTGGGTCCGTGGCCTTCGCCGTCCCCTCTGGCCTGGCCTCTGCCATCGAAGCCGAGCCGCCGCCCGGTCGCCGACACTGGCTCGCCCAACTGCCCGATGTCGTAGCCGAGGTGGCCGACCGGTGGGGGCTGCTGCTGGGTTCACCGTTCGAGCCCGGTGGGCAGACGGCATGGGTGGCCCCTGCCAGGGACCGGTCGGGCCGGGACCTGGTGCTCAAGGTGGGATGGGCTCATCCGGAGGCGGACCAGGAGGCCGACGGACTCCGGGTCTGGGCCGGCCGCGGCACGGTGCTGATCCACGACTGGTGCCGGTTCGAGGAGACGACGGCCCTGCTGCTGGAACGGTGTTACCCCGGCACGCCCCTCAGGGTCCGCCCGGAAACCGAGCAGGACCAAGTTGTTGCCGCTCTGCTGGCCCGGCTGTGGCAGGTGCCCACGGCAGGGCTCGCGTTCCGCCCGCTGCTGGAGATGACCCGGGCGTGGGTGGAATCGTTCCATCCACGGCAGGCTGCCCTCCCGGCGGGCGCCCCGGTGATCGATCCCGGGCTGGCGCAGCTCGGAACGGAGCTGTTCGTCTCCCTCGCCCGCCCCACTGACGGGGACGTGTTGTTGTGCACCGACCTGCACGCGGGCAACGTGCTCGCCGCGCAGCGCGAGCAGTGGCTGGTCATCGACCCCAAGCCGTACCTGGGCGACCCCTGCTACGACGTGCTGCAGCACCTGCTCAACTGCGAGGAGCGCCTGACCAGCGACCCGTCAGGCCTGGCCCAACGGATGGCCGACCTGCTGCAACTGGACGGCGACAGGGTCAGGCGGTGGCTGTTCGCCCGCTGTGTGATCGAGGGCGTCGACGACCCGGCGCTGCAGGCCGTCGCCGCCACCCTCGCCCCCATGGTCACCGAGCCTTGACAGCGCGAAGGTCAGGCTCCGGGGGTCGGGCTGACCTCCAGCCAGATCACCTGGGCCCTGGGGACGTTACGGCAGGGCCGAGGCCCAGCGGATCGCGCCGAGGAGGTGCTGGCGGAAGGCAGGCTCGGCGAACGACTCGATCGTGTGCCCGCAGCCGGTATAGAACGCACGCCCGCCCTGGTACTCGTGACACCAGGCGATCGGGTGGTAGGTCCCCATGCCGCCTCCCCGGTAGGTCTCCTCGTCGAGGGTCAGCAGGACGGCGGCGTGGGGTCCGGGGAGCGACCGAAAGTCGTACCACTCGTCGAACCGCGTCCACGCTCCGCCGAGGTGCGCGGTCGACGGGTGCTCCCGATCCCGGACGGTGAGCGTCGCGGATTGAGGGGTGGGGTGGGAGCGGAAATATGCGCCGACCAGGCCTCCGTACCAGGCCCAGTCATACTCCGTGTTGGCAGCGCCGTGGACGCCGACGTACCCGCCACCCTCACAGATGTATGTCTCGAACGCGCTCCGCTGATCGTCGTCGAGAACGTCCCCGGACGTCGACAGCCAGATCACCACCCGGTACCGGGAAAGGTTCTCCCTCGTGAAAGCCGACCCGTCCTCGGTCGCCGTGAGCGCGAATCCGTGCGCCCGGCCGAGCCGTCCGAGCGCGTCGACCCCGGCAGGGATCGAGGAGTGCCGGTAGCCCGTCGTCCTGGAGAAGACGAGAACCGCGAAGCTCGGCGTCCGGTCGACCGCGGGCCAATCCATCACAAAGGTACCGTCCCACAGGGGCTCTGGGTCTCAGCGGCGAAGGCCTTCAGC
>JBKPNA010000127.1:0-3840 GCA_046765695.1 Actinomycetota bacterium
GTGTTCGACCAGGTGCTGCCACGCGTACAAACGTCGGGGATCCCAGGTCCGGCCCAGCAACCGATCCGCGTCGGCGATGATCTCAGCCCCACCCCTGAGCAGCTGTCGGGACGTGAAGCCGTGGCGCTGCCAGCCGGCCCAAAACCGGTCAGAGACGACAACGAATCCGGAGGGTTTCTTGTCGTCTCTGACCGGTTTCGTGAGAAGACGGAGCTCTAGAAGAGAGCTGTCATCAGCTCGCGGCGGGCCTTGAGCACCCGCGGGTCGGCGTTGCCCACGGTCTCGAACAGCTCGAGCAGCCGGATCCGGACCTGGTTACGCTCCTCACCGGTCTTGCTCTTGATCAGCCCGATCAGCCGGTCGAACGCAGCCTCGACCTCACCCCTGACCATCTCCACGTCCGCTGCGTCGAGCTGCACCCCGACGCTGTCGTCCGCCCGCGCCGCGGCCAGCACGATCTCCGGGTCGAATCGGGTGGCTCGAACGAAGAGCGCGGCCTGTGCCCGACCGGCCTGTGCCTCGGCGTCGTTCGGGTTGGCGGCCAGCAGTTTGTCGAACTCGGCAACCGCCGCGGCGAAGTCGCCGCGGGTCAATGCCTCGTCGGCCGCTGCGAAACGGGGATCCGCTGGGGGTTCCTCCGCCGAGTCGGCGGCAGGTGCTCCGCCGGCCGGTTCGGCTCTGCCGACGATGCCGTTCGCCACCGCCGCTTTGAGCAGCTGATCGATCGCCGCGCGCACCTGATCGGCAGGCAGCACTCCCTGGAACAGCGGAGCGACCTGGCCGCCGATCAGCGCGACGACCGTCGGTACGGCCTGCAGGCCGAGTGCCTGCACGATTCCCGGCGCCGTGTCCACGTTCAGCCGGGCCAGCAGGAACTTGCCGCCGGAGCTGTTGGCGATCTGAGCCAAAGTGTCGGACAGTTGCTGACCGGTGGGCACCCTGGGTGAGTACAGCTCGACCACCACGGGGTGTTTGACCGACCGGCGGATGGTCTCGGCCTCGAAGGTCTGCTCGGTGACCTCGACGACATAGGAGGCACCCTCGCTCGGTCCGGCAGCCGCGGCCGACTGCTGCGCCTTCTGTTTGAGCGCGGACAGGTCGACCGCCCCAGGGCGGTTGAAACTGGCGGAGGTCATGGCCTCCATCCTGTCAGGGGACCGAGCACGCCGGTGCCCAACCGACGGATGCTGAGAACCCTCCGCAGGGGCTATCGCCGCATCACCGCCGGTCGGCAGAATGGCAGCCATGGCACATCCTCGCGCCGGCCAGCCGGCCCAGCCCGAAGACCTCATCGACGTCGACGCGGTGATCAGCGCCTACTACGACCTGACGCCGGATCCGAGCAATCCCGAGCAGCAGGTGGTGTTCGGCACCTCCGGCCACCGAGGGTCCAGCCTGGACACCGCGTTCAACGACCTGCACATCGCGGCCACCACCCAGGCGATCGTGGAGTACCGCGCGTCCCAGGGCGTCACCGGTCCGCTCTACCTCGGCAAGGACACCCATGCGCTGTCCAAGCCCGCCTGGACTACGGCGATCGAGGTGCTGCTGGCCAACGACGTGACACTCTGTTGCGAGGGCGACGACGACTACACCCCCACTCCGGCGCTGTCCCGGGCCATCGTGGTGCACAACACGAGAGCAGACGGAGGCAACCAGGCCGACGGGATCGTGGTCACCCCCTCGCACAACCCTCCGCGCGACGGCGGCTTCAAGTACAACCCGCCGCACGGCGGCCCGGCCGACACCGACGCGACCTCATGGATCGCCGCCCGGGCCAACGCGCTGATCGCCGAACCCGGGGGCATCCGGCGTAAGTCCTTCGACGAGGTGAGCAGCGCGCTGAACCGCTTCGACTACCTCGGCGCGTACTGCGAGGACCTGGTGAACGTACTCAACCTGCGCGCGATCCGCGACGCCGGCGTGCAGATCGGTGCGGACCCGATGGGCGGGGCCAGCGTCCAGTACTGGGGCTACATCTCCGAGCACCTCGGCATCGACCTGACCGTGGTCAACCCGAAGGTCGATCCGCAGTGGGCGTTCATGACCCTGGACACCGACGGCAAGATCCGGATGGACTGCTCCTCGCCCAACGCAATGGCCAGCCTGATCGGGAACAAGGACTCCTACGACATCGCCACCGGCAACGATGCCGACGCCGACCGGCACGGCATCGTCACACCTGACTTCGGCCTGATGAACCCGAACGCTTACCTGGCCGTGGCCATCCAGTACCTGTACTCCCACCGGGACGGGTGGCGCAGTGACGCCGGGATCGGCAAGACGCTGGTGTCCTCGTCCATGATCGACCGGGTGGCCGCGAGCCTAGGCCGCACGCTGGTCGAGGTTCCGGTGGGCTTCAAGTGGTTCGTGCCGGGGCTGCGCAGCGGCGAGATCGGCTTCGGCGGCGAGGAGTCGGCAGGGGCGTCCTTCCTCGCCTTGGACGGCAGCACCTGGACCACGGACAAGGACGGCATCCTGCTCGCCCTCCTGGCGAGCGAGATCAAGGCGGTGACGGGCCAGTCCCCCAGCGAGTTGTACGCGGCACTGACCGCGCAGCACGGAGCACCGGCGTACGCGCGAGTCGACGCACCGGCCAACCGCGAGCAGAAGGCCCGGCTGGGCAAGCTCGACCCCTCGGCGGTGACCGCAACGGAGCTGGCCGGGGAGCCGATCACCGCCAAGCTGACCAACGCTCCCGGCAACGGTGCCGCGATCGGCGGGCTCAAGGTGACGACCGAGTCGGCCTGGTTCGCCGCCCGCCCGTCGGGCACCGAGGACGTCTACAAGATCTACGCCGAGTCCTTCCGCGGGCCGGATCACCTGGCCGAGGTGCAGGCCGCAGCCCGGGAGGTGGTGGCCGCCGCCCTCGGCTGAGGGGGACCATGAAACGCACCCCGATTGCCGCGTCTGCCGTCACATGACGGCTGACGAGTGTTCCAAAGGCTGCGCGGACACTCGCTAGCCGTCACCTGACGGCAAACGTGAGGACGTCTCCTTCCCGCGATGACCCGGCAGCCCGCTGGGCAACCGGCCGACCGGCGGGCGCGTCGGTCGACCTCTGGTTGCCCGTAGCAGGCGGGCCAGTCCCGACCGGGTGGCCACCACCGCCACCCGGTCGCCGGGCCGAATCCGATGCTCGGTCCCCCGCCAGTTCCAGGTGCCACCCGACGGGGCCCAAGCCAGCATCCGGCTGGTTCCCGCCTCGGCCAGCTGGGCCACCGACTGCCCGACCGCGCTTGAGCCGTGCTCTGCCGTGAGCTCGGTGAACAACACCACCCGGCGACCGATCGGGAAGATCACTTCGCTGCGCCGCCCGAGGGCGGCCGCGGCAAAGGCCGGCCCGGCCAGCATGGAGACGCTGCGGGTAGCGCCGAGCTTGAGCCGCCGCTCCACCCGACCGGCCAGGTCGTGGTCGAACACCCTGGCCACGACGCGTACGCCCGGATTGGCATCCTTGGCCACCAAGGCGATCTCCAGGTTGACTGCCTCGTCATCGGTCACCGCCAGTACGGCCTCGGCCCGGCGAATGCCGGCGAGCTCCTGAGCAGATGCGTTGCTGGCCGGGGCGATGATCACGGGGATCTTCAGCTGGCGCGCCTGCAGCACCCCCACCGCGTCCTCGTTGCGTTCGATGGCCACGACCGGGACGCCACGGGACTTGAGCCGGGCGGCAACCGCGGTGCCCACCCGGCCAAGGCCGCACACCACGACGTGGTGCCGCGGCTTGCCGCGGACGCCGCCGGTGATCGCAGCCAGTCGAGCTGTGATCAGCAGGTCGACGATCAGGGCCGTGAGACCGGCCGAGAGCACCAACCCGAAGAACTGGATGACCAGGGC
>JBKPNA010000128.1:0-3237 GCA_046765695.1 Actinomycetota bacterium
GGCCAGGACCAACCTCTATCTCGGCGTGGAGCGCTGCCTCGACGAAGCAGATCAGCGTGACCGGGTCCTGGCGGCGGTGCTGAGTACGGCTGGGCCCGGCATCGTCTACGTCCGGACCCGCAAGTCGGCCGAGCAGTACGCGGCCGATCTGGCTGAGTCCGGTCTGGCGACGGCGGCGTACCACGCTGGCCTCGGCAAGCGAGCCCGCGAGCGGGTGCAGGGCGACTTCATGGCCGGCCGGATCGAGGTCATGGTGGCCACCTCGGCGTTCGGCATGGGGGTCGACAAGCCGGACATTCGGTTCGTCGTCCACGCGCAGGCGCCGGAGTCACCCGACTCCTACTTCCAGGAAGTGGGCCGAGCCGGGCGGGACCGGGCACCCGCGCTGGGCCTGCTGTACTTCCGGCCCGAAGACCTGGGCCTGGCCCGGTTCTTCAACGCACCGATCCCGCAGCCCGCCGACGTGGCCGCAGTGCTGGAGGCATGGACGGAGGGTACGGAGCCGGACCGGGCGGCGCTCGGCGAACAGACGGCACTGGGCCCGCGCAAGCTCGGTCGGATCCTGAACCTGATCGACGAGGCCGGCGAGGATGGCCGCCGACCCAACGTCGTCGAGGTAATCGAGCGGGCCGAGGCCTACCGCAAGCTGCAGGAATCGCGGATCGAGCGGATGCGCGCCTACGCGGAGACCCGCCGATGCCGACGCCAGTTCCTGCTCGAGTACTTCGGCGAGCAGACCGCCGAGCTGTGCGGCGACTGCGACAACTGCCTCGCCGGGATCGCCATCGTGGAGCCGGGGAGCGGGCCCTTCCAGCTGCAGCAGGCCGTACGGCATCACGCCTTCGGCACCGGTGTCGTGATGGGGGTCGCCGGTGACGAGCTGACGGTGCTGTTCGACGACGTCGGCTACAAGACTCTGTCGCTACCCACCGTTCTCGAGCAGCAGTTGTTGCAACCGGCCTAGGAGTTACCGACCCAGGCCCTCTCGATCGACACGGCGGTGGTAGCTCATTCCGGAGATCCCACCGAGGATGGCGCCGATCAGGGCCACCACGGCGACGGCGACGGCCGTGATGATCCCCGCCGTGGTCAGATCGCCCTCGTTGATCGGGATCCGCGGAAAGGTGTTCAGGTTGGCCAGCAGATTGAACCGGGCGCCGGCCACTCCGCCAAGGATCGACACCACCACCGCAATGATCACGGCCCACAGCCAGACCCCGACCCCCTGCCGGGCTCCGTTGAACCGGGCCATCCGGCCGGCCACATAGCCGCCGGCGAAGTAGGACAGAAAGATGATGACCAGGAGGACGATCGCCCCGACGAGCCCGATGGTCTCCGGCGGCGTTGTGGCGGTGGTCGTCTCGTCCAGGTTCGTGGCCAGGCTCAGACCCGATCCGACGGCGGCGAGCAGGGCGGTCAACAGCACGGCCATGCCGGTCGCGGTGAGCCAGCCGAAGAAGCAGGCGCCGAACTTCATCCCGCCGAAGCGCTCTTTCTGCTGGGCGACCACCTCGCGGCGGGTGGGACCGGACTGCTCGACATCGGTCTCGGTAGCCGGTTGGACAGCCGTGCGGTCAGGATTGTCGTTGCGGTCGGGTGGGGGTACTGCCGTGCTCATGACACGCTCCTTGTGCTGATTCCTGTTCTTCTTACGCTACGCCCTCGTTTACGCCGTAAACACTCTGGCTGCCGCGACGCGGTGCATCTCGGTCAGCCGCTCCGCCTGGTCGAGGGCACGTTCGTAGAGCACCTGCGTGTCGGCCGTCTCGGCCCAGACGGGCGTCGGCACCCGCGACAGCGCCTGCCACCCGGCGGCCTTGGCCCGGACCGCATCGAGCAACGCCTCGACCTCGATCAGGTCGCTCAGCGGGGAGCGCCCCAACAGCCGGCCATTGGGCTTGAGCCGGCCGATCCGCTCCCCCATTCGAAGCACGATCCCCTGCACCACATCGGGGGTCACCCCGGCGGCGTGCATGATCGCACGCAAGGAGGCCAGATCCTGCTCCACCTCGGTAGCCAGCTCGGCCAGCTCACCGGCGTACGGCCGGTCCCGCTGGCTGGCGGCCGTACGCCGGAACAGATCGCGGCCCGCCTGTGCGGCGGCCTCGTGGTTGCGCAGGTAGATCGCCAGCGGCCGTTGCTCCATGTCGCACTTATATCGTCCTCGTGGACGGAAGGGGGGACGACCCCCGCGAAAACGCCCGCACCGGGATCGATGGCAGATTGAGCGCCATGGACTACCAGGTCGACCCGCGAGTGGATGACTACCTCAACGCCCTGCCGGAGTGGCAGCGAGAGATCTGCCAGGAGGTTCGAGAGCTGGCACATGCAGCCGATCCGGAAATGATCGAGACCATCAAGCGGCGGGTTCAGCCCTACTTCGTGCTGCAAGGCAACGTCTGCGCGCTGCTGGCCACCAAGGACCACGTCAACGTCTTCCTCTACGACGGTGGCATCGTGCCCGACCCTGAGGAAATCATCACCGGAGGACACGAGAACAGCACGGGTCGGACCGTGGCGATCTATCGGGACCAGCCGGTTCCGGCGGAGCCGCTGCTGGCAATGTTGCGGCAGATCGTCGCGGACAATCGGGCCGGCGGCTGGCGCAAGATCAAGGCCCGTAGACCCTGATGCACTAGCGTTGTCCCGGCCCGAGTGGGCAGCGAGTCAGGCAGAGGGTGGTCATCGCCTTGCGGCACAAGTTAACGATCCTGAAGGGGTCCGTCTCGGCGCGTCCCCGCGGTCGCGTCGTCCTCATCTCGGGCAGCATCGGCGCTGGCCACGATGCGGCAGCCAACGCCATCGCGGAACGTCTGAGGGACGCCGGCTACTGTGCCGAGGTCTGGGACCTCGTCAAGCTGATGAGCCGGCCGCTCGGGCGATCACTGCAGGCGGCGTACCGGAAGCAGGTGCAGTTGGCACCGTCGGTCTACCGCTACCTGGTGCGCTACGGCAACCGCAGTGAGGGCATCAACAAGGTGATCATCGCCGGTCTGCGCCATACCGAGAACGCGCTGACCGGCATCGCCGAGGACGACCCCGCCGCCATCGTCTCCACCCACCCGTTCGCCAGCCAGGCTCTCGGCGAGTTGCGGGCGCAGGGCCATCTCCGCGTCCCGGTGGTCACCTATCTGACCGACATGTCGGTGCATCGCACCTGGGTGCATCCAGCCGTCGATCTACACCTGGCCCTGCATGACCTGCCGGCTCAGCAGGCCGAGAAGCTGGGGGCCCAGC
>JBKPNA010000129.1:0-2924 GCA_046765695.1 Actinomycetota bacterium
CCACCTTGGAGCAGCTCTCGGCGGTTCAGCAGCGCTTCGTCTCCGACGTCTCACACGAGCTCCGCACTCCGCTCACCACCGTACGGATGGCGGCCGAGGTGCTCTACGAGGCGCGGGAGGACTTCGACCCGGTCTCCGCAAGGTCGGCCGAGCTGATGCAGAACGAGCTCGACCGCTTCGAGGCGCTCCTGACCGATCTGCTGGAGATCTCGCGGTTCGACGCCGGTGCCGCCGTGCTCAGTCCGGACGTGGTCGATCTGAGGGAGATCGTCAACCGAGTGGTGGAAGGCAACGCCCTGCTGGCCGAGAACCGTGGGGTCACTGTCAACGTGCACGCCGGGGGAGAGGCGAAGGCGGAGGTCGACGCCCGCCGGATCGAGCGAATCCTGCGCAACCTGCTGGTCAACGCGATCGAGCACAGCGAGGGCCGGCCGATCGACATCTTCGTGGCGAGTGACCAGCTCGCGGTGGCGGTGGCGGTACGCGACCACGGCGTCGGTTTCGAGGCCAGCCAGGCCAAGCAGGTCTTCCACCGGTTTTGGCGGGCCGACCCGGCCCGGAACCGTACGCTCGGTGGCAGCGGACTCGGCCTGGCCATCGCGATGGAGGACGCCAATCTGCACGGTGGCTGGTTGACTGCCTGGGGACGCCCGGGCCTGGGGGCGCAGTTCCGGCTCACCCTGCCCCGCCGGCTGGGGATGGTGTTGCGGACCTCGCCGTTGCCGCTGGTGCCGCGCGACCTGGTCCCGGCGATCGGGACCGGGGTGCTGGGGACGACCACGTCGCCGCCGGAGACTCCGGCGGAGCGAGAGGCCGAAGAGCGCCCGCCGGTGGACGGTGAGGCCACCGTGCCCACGCGCCCGTCCGATGAGGCGGCGGTCAGCCGATGAGCAGCCGGACTTGGCTTTGGCCCCCGGTCATCGTCGTTGCGCTGCTCATGGTGCTCACCGGGTGCGTCCAGGTCTCGACGACGGGTCCGATCGAGAAGGTCGAGGGTCGGCCAGACGTGTGCCAGAGCTGCGTCAACGTCGAGGTGGCGCCGCCCACCGCCGGCGACGGCCCCAAGCAGATCGTCGAGGCGTTTCTCCGGGCCAATTCGAACTATCAGCCGAACTACTCCACCGCTCGGCAGTTCCTGACCAAGGCGGCGGCCGAGCGCTGGAGCCCGGAGGATGGCGTATCGATCTACAGCGGCTCGCTGAGCGCCAACGACGACAAGGTCACTCTGGCTGGCCGGCTGGTCGGCTCGTTGGCGCATGACCGGACCTACACGGCCCAGAACAAGCAGCTCAAGCACGATTTCCGTCTCGTCCGGGAGAACGGCGAGTGGCGAATCGACCAGCCGCCGAAGGGTCTGCTGGTCGCGGAGTACTCGTTCAGCCGGTTCTATCAGCCGTACCAGGTCTACTTCATCGGCAACAGCACTTCCCTGGTGCCGATGCGGATCTATCTGCCCAGACTGCGTAGCCCGGCCAATGTCGCGTCAGCCTTGATGACGGTGTTGCTTGGCGGTCCGTCCGCCTGGCTTATGCCTGCCGTGGGCTCTGCGATTCCGCGGGGAACCTTGCTCAGTGTTGACTCGGTGACCATTACCGACTCGAAGGCCGAGGTTGCACTGAGTGACCAAGTGCTCACCCTGGCCGACGAGCAGCGCTCCTTGATGGCTGCGCAGATCGTTTTCACCCTCAAACAGGTGCCGGGGGTCAAGGGTGTACTGATCACAGTCAACAAGCAGCCGTACCGGGTCCAGGAGAGCGACCCGGCCAGCCTTGTCATCCCGGTGGATGCGTTCTCCCGCGACATCGATCCGGTGCCCTTTGTCAGCGGTGACCAGCTTTACGCCGTGTACAAGGGTGTGGTGTCGGTGGTCACGGCGGCCAGCACCAACCCCACGGTTAAGGCGTTGGGCGGCGATCTCGGCAAGGCTCGGCATACCGTGGACTCGCTGGCCGTATCGGTGAACGGCACGGACCTGGCGATGGTCACCCAGGACCGCACGGCACTGCGCCGAGCCCCCACGACGACCGGCGAGGTGACCATGCTGACGAACGGCAAGTCGGATCTGCTCCGTCCCCAGTTCACCCGCTATGGAGAAGTGTGGGCGATCGGCCGGGAACACGGGAAACAGCAGATGTGGGTGTTCACCGCCAACCAGGACATGAAGGGACCCGATGTCGAGGCCACGCCGATCGTGGTCAACGCCTCGGCGGTGCTGGCGGGGGGCGAGGTGACCGCTTTCCGGATATCTCCGGACGGTTGCCGGGTGGCACTGGTTCGCAAGACGAAAGACGGGCCGGAGCTGGGCCTGGCCAGAATCATCCGGGGCCGCGGTGACAAGGTGACCGTAGACGGGTGGCGCCCGCTCGACCTGACCCAGACCGGCGGGACCCAGGTCAAGCGGATCGCCGACGTGGCATGGTTGGACGCCGGCGAGTTGGAGCTTCTCGGTGCCGCCAGCGACGATGCTGCGCTGGCGCCGATCCGGGTTACCGCGGACGGCTCCCGGAGCAGCGCTGAGGCCGGCGAGCCGTCCGGCCTGGATGCCAAGGAGCTCACGGTGCTGGCCCGTCCCCAGACCACGATCGTGGTCGGTGTCGACGGCAGGACCTGGCGTTACGACGGCAACCAGTGGTTGCCGTTCCTCGAGAACATCAAGACCATCGCGTACCCCGGCTAGTTGTACCCAGCCATCAGGTTGGTGAGAGTCGGCTGATCGGTGGATGGCCGCCGAGTGCGGTGTGTCGGCGTTGAGTGTTGTAGTGCTCAAGGCAGGGCGCAAGGGCGTCGGCACGTTCTTGGTTGGTGGCGAAGATCCGTCGGTAGGTCCACTCGGTTTGCAGGGTTTGGTTGTATCGCTCCGCTTTTCCGTTTTGCCAGGGGCAGTGAGGTTTGATGAACTTCTGCCCGATGCTGTGCTCGGCGCA
>JBKPNA010000130.1:0-7595 GCA_046765695.1 Actinomycetota bacterium
GCGCGGACGCCGATCTGGTGATCTACGACCCGAACGGCCACACCGCCATCGGGTTGGAGAAGACCCACCACATGAACATGGACTACTCCGCCTGGGAGGGCTTCGAGATCGACGGGCACGTCGACTGGGTGATGTCCCGCGGTGCGGTGATCGTGGACGAGTCGGGCTACGTCGGGACGAAGGGCCACGGGCGGTACCTGAAGCGCGACCTCTCGCAATACCTCATATGAGTGGAGGTGTCCTGCGAGCGTCGGGAATCGCGCGCCGCCGCACGGAGGAGGAGCGAGTGAAGACGCCCGCGAGCGAAGCGAGCACGTTTGGGCGGGTTCACGAGTCGACGACGACGGCGGCGGCTCAAAGCGCGATGCGCGAGCAGGAGGACCATTGAATATGGATTTCGGTGTCGTTCTCCAGACCAACCCGCCCGCGTGGCGTACGGTCCAGCTGGCCGAGCTGGCCGAGGCCCACGGATTCGACTACGTGTGGACCTTCGACAGCCACCTGCTCTGGCAGGAGCCGTACGTGATCTACAGCCAGATCCTGTCCCGCACCAAGCGGGTGACGGTCGGCCCGATGGTGACCAACCCGGCCACCCGGGACTGGACGGTCACCGCGTCCCTGTTCGCCACCCTGAACGAGATGTACGGCAACCGCACGGTCTGCGGCATCGGCCGCGGCGACTCGGCGGTCCGGGTGACCAACGGCAAGCCGACCACCGTACGCGAGCTGCGCGAGGCCGCCCACGTGATCCGCGAGCTGGCCAACTGCCGGGCCGTCGAGTACAAGGGCACCCACCTGCAGTTCCCGTGGGCGCGAACCTCGGCGCTGGAGGTCTGGGTCGCCGCGTACGGACCGCTGGCGCTGAAGGCCGCCGGCGAGGTCGGCGACGGCTACATCCTGCAGCTCGCCGATGTCGACATCGCGGCGTGGATGATCAGCAGCGTCCGGGAGGCGGCGGCGGCTGCCGGGCGGGATCCGGAGGCGATCACGTTCTGCGTCGCCGCCCCCGCGTACGTCGGGGACGACTGGGCGCACATGCGGGACCAGTGCCGCTGGTTCGGCGGGATGGTCGGCAACCACGTGGCCGACATCGTTGCCAAGTACGGGGAGCACAGCGATGTGCCCGAAGCGCTGACCGCTTATATCAAGGGACGCCAAGACTACGACTACAACGAGCACGGCCAGGCGGGCAACGTCCACACGACCTTCGTACCGGACGAGATCGTGGACCGGTTCTGCCTGCTGGGCAACCCGGATGATCATGTGGCGAAGCTGCAGCAGCTCAAGGAGATCGGGGCGGACCAGTTCGCGGTCTACCTGCAGCACGACAACAAGGAGGAGACCCTCCGGGCGTACGGCGAGCTGATCATGCCGCAGCTGCGTGACCACGTGCTCGCGCGAACATGACGTCATCTCCGAGGTCGGCGTGGTCAGAGCCGTTTGTGGCCTTGTGCGGAGTAACAGAGCCGAATTCGACTGAATTGGGCTCCGATAGTGACCTCGTGCGGAGAAACGGCGCTCGGCGATGAGGCGGCTGCGGGGAGTCGGCCTTGGCGTGCTCGGGCTGCTGATACTGGCTGCGATCTGGGAGCTGTACAAGGCCGTCGGTCCCGCGAACGGGGTGATCGTCGGTGGCCGGGCGGTGCTGCCGCGGACCGGCGAGCGGGCCATGCCACACATCTGGGACATGTTCACCCGGCTGGGTGAACCCGTGACCGGCCGTCGCGGGGACTCGCTGTGGCTTGCCGTGGTGGAAGCCAGCTGGTTCTCGCTGAGGATCGCGGCAGTGGGCTGGCTGATCGGGGTGGCGGTCGGGCTCGTATTGGCGTTGCTGATGCAGCGGGTGCGGCTGGCCGAGGCCGCGATCCTGCCCTGGGTCGTGCTCAGCCAGACCGTTCCCCTGATCGCGATCGCGCCGCTGGTCCGACGCTGGGGTTCGCAGATCGAGATCGGCAGCTTCGAGTGGCAGAACGAGTACTCGGTCGCCCTGATCGCGGCGTACCTGGCCTTCTTCCCGGTTGCCGTCGGCATGCTCCGAGGTCTCAAGTCTCCCGAGACGACTCACGTGGACCTGATGCGCAGTTACGGCACCGGTTGGTCGGCCACCCTGCTCCGGCTGCGGCTGCCGGCCAGCGTGCCGTACCTGCTGCCCGCGCTGCGGCTGGCCGCCGCCTCTGCGGTGATCGGCACGGTGGTCGCGGAGGTGTCCATCGGGCTGCGCGGCGGGATCGGCCGGTTGATCATCGAGTACGCCCAGTCGGCCGGCGGTGATCCGGCCAAGTCCTGGGCGCCGATCTTCGGCGCGGTGGCGATCGGCCTGATCTCCGCGGGATTCGTGGCCCTGATCGGCGTGGCGCTGCGGCGCTACCGCCGGACCGAGGTGCCGACATGATTGCAGTGCAGGTCAGCGGAGTGGACCGGGTGTTCTCCACCCGCGGCGGAGACGTCGTCGCGCTGCAGCAGGTAGAGGTCGACGTGGCGCCGGGTGAGTTCGTCTCGCTGATCGGGCCCAGTGGTTGCGGCAAGAGCACGCTGCTGCGGCTGGTCGCCGACCTCGACACGCCGACCAGGGGCACGATCGAGGTGTTCGGCAAGCCCGCTCGCCAGGCGCGACTCGACCAGGAGTACGGCATCGCCTTCCAGCAGGCCGGCCTGCTGCCCTGGCGTACGGTCATGGCCAATATCGAGCTTCCGCTGGCGCTGCACGGCACCGACCGCGCCGCGCGGCGGGCTCGGGTCGCCGAGCTGGTCGAGCTCGTCGGGCTCTGGGAGTTCGCCGAGGCCTATCCCGACCAGCTGTCAGGAGGCATGCAGCAGCGGGTGGCGATCGCCCGGGCACTGGCCGAGCGGCCGCGGCTGCTGTTGATGGACGAGCCGTTCGGCGCACTGGACGAGATGACCCGCGAGCGGATGCAGAACGAGCTCGTCCGGATCGCCCAGGAGACCGAGGCGGCCGTCGTCTTCGTCACCCACTCCATCCCCGAGGCAGTGTTCCTGTCCGACCGGGTGGTGGTGATGTCGCCGCGCCCGGGACGGATCGTCGACGTGGTGCCGGTCGACCTGGGCGGAGGCATACGCGAGGACGCGCTGCGCGAGGACCAGCGGTTCTTCCGTGCGGTCGCCCGGGTGCGGGAAGCCCTGCACGGGGCACCGGTGCCTGCCGCGGGGCGGGAGTCCCGATGAGCGCCGCAACCGCCACCGCGGCCACCACCGCCACCATCCCCAGCCGGATCCTGGCCCGTGGCTCGGCCTACCGAGCGATCCTCGCCCCGCTGATCTTCGGCGTCGTGTTCCTCGGGTTGTGGCAGGCGCTGGTCATGCTGCTGGACATCGAACCGAACGTCCTGCCGTCGCCGCTGGCGATCGCCACCGAGTTCGCAGCCAACCTGGACAGCGTGATCAGCGGGGCACTTCGCACGGGCGCCAACGCCTTGATCGGCCTGGTCGTCGGCTCGCTTCTCGGCATCGCCGGCGCGGTGCTGGCCAACGCCATCCCAGTGGTGGACCGGCTGGCCGCGCCGCTGGTCGCCGCGTTGTCGGTGATGCCGATCGTCGCACTGGCCCCGGTGCTCTACACCATGTACGGCGCCGACAAGGAGACCGCGCGGCAGCTGGTGGCCGGGCTTGCGGCGCTGATCCCGGTCTACCTCAACACGCTGCGCGGGCTGCGCCAGGTACGCCCGGTGCACCGGGACCTGATGCGGGTCTATGCCGCGACGGCCCGGCAGCAGCAGTTCGCAGTCACCCTGCCGACAGCCACCCCGTACACGTTCACCGGGCTGCGCATCGCCTCCTCTCTGGCGGTGATCTCCGCGCTGGTGGCAGAGTACTTCGGCGGCCCGGTCGGCGGTCTCGGCAAGTCGATCACGTCTGCCGCCGCCAGCAGCGACTATCCGCTGGCCTGGGCGTACGTGCTGGGCGCGATCCTGCTCGGCTTGGTGTTCTACGGCGCGGCGTTGGGGCTGGAGAGGTGGATCACCCGGCATCGTCATGTTGGCTGATGCGGAACAACTTTCGAGAAGGGATGAGATGGGCACACGAAGAAGGAGGGCGCTCGGTCTCGCGCTGGGCGCCGCACTGCTGCTGCTCGCCGCATGTGGCGGTGGCAACGGGGAGCCGGCCGCCAGCGGCAGTGCCAGCGGCAGCGCCGCGAAGGAACCGGTCAAGGTCAAGCTGCAGCTGCAGTGGGTGGCCCAGGCTCAGTTCGCCGGTTACTACGCCGCCGTCGACCAGGGCTACTACAAAGACGAGGGCCTCGACGTGGAGATCGTCGAGGGCGGGCCGGACATCGTGCCGCAGGACGTGCTGTCGGCAGGGGACGTGGACTACGCGATCTCCTGGGTGCCGAAGGTGCTCGGCTCGATCGAGAAGGGCGCCAAGATCACCAACGTGGCGCAGATCTTCGAGCGCAGCGCCACCACTCAGATCTCGTTCAAGGACAAGAACATCACCTCCCCGGCCCAGTTCAAGGGCAAGAAGGTGGGCAGCTGGGGCTTCGGCAACGAGTGGGAGCTGTTCGCCGGGATGCAGAAGAACGGGGTGAGCGTCAAGGACATCACGTTGATCCAGCAGGCCTTCGACATGAACGGCTTCCTCGCCGGAGACATCGACGCGGCCCAGGCGATGACGTACAACGAGTACGCGCAGGTGCTGGAGAGCAAGAACCCGGCGACCGGCAAGCTGTACCAGCCCGGCGATCTCAACGTGATCAACTGGAACGACGTCGGCACCGCGATGCTGCAGGACGCGATCTGGGCGAACTCGGAGAAGCTGAACGACCCCGCGTACGCCGACCAGACCACGAGGCTGATCAAGGCATCGATCAAGGGCTGGGTGTACGCGCGGGACAATCCGGAGCAGGCCGCGAAGATCGTCGCCGACGCCGGCTCGACGCTCGGCGAGAGCCATCAGCTGTGGATGACCAATGAGATCAACAAGCTGATCTGGCCGTCCACCGCAGGCATCGGCACCATTTCCGACGAGGCGTGGCAGCGTACGGTCGACATCGCGCTGAAGACCAAGAACGAGACCGGCGCGACGATCATCACCAAGGCCCCGCCGGAGACCGCGCGGTCGAGCACCTACGTCGAGAAGGCCCTGGCGGAGCTGCGGGCCGAGGGCGTCGATGTGGACGGCAAGAACTTCAAGCCGATCACCGTCGAGCTCAAGGAGGGCGGCAGCTAGCCCACGGCACTGCCTATTACGCCCTCCCACACGTTTGGCGCGTCGAGATGGCTAACACGTGTTCGGACCAGCAATCCGACACTCGCCAGCCATTTCGACGCGGCAAACGGTGAGGAGGCCGCCGACCAGTAGCTAGCCGGTGGTGCCGGTCATGTCCGGCATCGGGTCCGAGCCGGACGCTGAGTCGCCGATGCCCGGCGGCCGCATGCCTTCGGCATCGGCGTCGTCCAGCGGATCCTTGCCCGCTTCCGGGTCGATGTTCATGCCGCGGCCAGGCGGGTCGGGAACTGGGCCCGGATTCGGGACCGAGTCCGCCTCGCCGGTCGTGCCGGTGTCGCCGGTCGATGCCTCAACAGCCGTCGCCTCCCCCGGCTGCACCCCGTCGGGAGGTCCGGGCATCGCGTCGTCTTCGGTACCGACGGCGCCGACCACGTCCAGCGGATCCCCGCCGGTCTGGCTTTGCGCCTGGGACATGCCACTCGCCTGCGGCGTCTCACTCATGCTCTGCTCCTTTGCTTACGCACACCTGAGTTCTACTCCTACCCCGCCGTGCCGCGTTTGCACCCTTTCGTTCCCTTTGCGGCACGACGAAACGTCGCGAAGCGAATGAAAGGGTGCAAATCCCCTGGTGCTGCGGAGAGGATGTACTCAGGCCGCGTGTCCGAGGCTCTTGGAGGTGATTCGGGAGATGAACCAGGAGTCGGACATGGAGCAGGGCAGCACCGCCGAAACCATCCGCCGGTCGGACGCGGCACCGGCCGGCTCACCACCGCGTACGCCGGACGCCGCCCCACCCGACTCGCCACCGCGTACGCCGGAGTCCGCGGCGCCGGCTACGCCCGACACCGCCCCGCCAGCTGCGGCCGACCCGATCCAGGCCCGGGTCCGACCGGACAGGTCGGGCGCGCACGCCAAGACCAGCGATCAGCAGGCGCCGGACACCACGCACCCGCCGGACCGTCGCCGGGTGGAGACCCCGGAGACCATCAACCTGGACACCGGTCGCCAGGTCCGCGGCCTCCGCTTCGCCCTCGGCGTGGCGGTGCTGATCATGATCGCTGTCGTGCTGACCGCGATCGATGTACAGTCCGGGCGGATCCTGGACCGCGAGGGCCATGGCTGGTCGTTCCGGGCGCTGTTCACACCAGGCCTGGGGACGAACCTGCAGGGATGGCGGGTGGTCAGCGAGACGGGCCAGCTGACCGACCCCGGCCAGTACGCCAGGCTGCTCCGGGCGTTCCTGGTGGTCGACTTCGCCTTCATCGCGGTCTACTTCTTCCTGCTCCGCGCGGTGATCGGCACGCTCGCCCGCGGTCGCTGGCGCCAGGTTGCGGGCTGGGCGTTGCTGGCGCTGGTCTTCTTCGATGCCGTCGAGAACCTGCTCGCCATCCCCGGCCTGCTGAGCCAGCCCGGGCGCATCGTCGTCGTGGCCACCGGCCTCAAGTGGGGTGCGCTGCTGCTGATCGTGATCGTTCTGGTGCTCAGTGCGGCGACCAGGCCCCAGCAGTCCGACCGGGGTGTGCTGGCGCGGTTCGGTCGGGCGGTCAAAGCAGTGATGCATCAACGCTTCTCGTTCGTGCCCGTGGTTGTCCTTTTCATCCTGTCCGTGCCCTCAGGCGCGCCGATCCTTGAGCAGCTGCCGGACGCGCTGCGCGGCTGGATCTCGTCCGGCACCGAGGGCGCCAGACAGGCCGTGCTGTCCATGCTCTGCACCCTCGGCCTCGGCACCTTCCTGATCATGGCCGGGCGGTACCGGACCGGTCACGCCTTCCGCAACCCGACGCTCGACCGAGAGCCACCGCAGGAGCGGGACCGGGAGTCGCCCAACCTGCGGGTGTGGGCGGTCGGCCCCCTCGTCGCCCTCGGCGGAGCCCTGGTGGTGGCCATGACCGGGCACAATCACGACATCCTCTGGTTACGGCTGGCGGTGTTCCTGTTCATACCGATCGTCGTGATCCTGGTCGGCTCTCTGATCATTCGGGAGGTCTGGAGGCGACGACCTGACGACGACACGCTGTATCGCTTCGACAAGCCGAAGACCTTCGACGACCGAGAGCTGTCGGCCGTACGGCTGGCCGGTACGATCGCCGGATTCGCTGCCGTCACGGTCGGCGGGCTGAGCTTGATCCGCGCGTACCTGCCGCTGGTCATCGTGCCTCGCTGGTCAACCCTCGCCGAGCCTGGCCCGGTCTGGCTCTTCCTGCTGATCGGCGCGACGGCCGTGGTCGCACCGTGGCTGGCAGCCATGTGGATCGTCCCGCGGGTCGCTGCCAAGCGGATCCGCGAACTCGACACCCGCAAGACCGAACACCTGCGCGCGTACCGCCGCCCCGAGGTCCCGGTCGGCAGCTGGGTGCTGCTGGGCAGCGCGATGGCGGTGTTCGTCGTGCTGGGCGTCTTTCCCGAGGTCG
>JBKPNA010000131.1:0-3609 GCA_046765695.1 Actinomycetota bacterium
CTCCCACGGTGACGCCAAGAATGACTGACCAGAGGTAGTTCATTCCTTCCCACTCACCAGGCGGAGCTTGTTGTGGGGGACGGTTTCTGCGGGAGATTCAGTGTCGGCGGCGAGCGCAGCGAGTTGGAAGTCGGCCAGTAGGTCGCGGCAGCGCTGCACGGCGGCTTCGGCGCCGCCCCTGCCCGTAGCGTCGAAGTAGTCGCGTGCGGAGATGGAGGCCAGCCAGCGTTCGAACCGTTCGAGGTCGGCCTCGGATTCCTCGACCTCGGTGTAGGTGGCGTTTCCTCGGCTGGACTCCAGCGCGATCTCCTCCACGAAGGCGGCCGTGCGCTCGATTACCTCGCTATATTCCCGGTCGCGGTCGGCGACCTGCTCGGCAATGATCGCGGATTCCTCGGTTGGGTCGAGTAGCTGAGCGTGGAGCACCCGGGCGCGGCCGCCGCCGTCACACACCCGCCGCACCAGCGCATCCACTGTGGCGGCTACGACGGGCTGGTTAGGCAATAGGCAGACCGAGCCGTGCAGATAGACGGCGCCGAGCTTGCGTAGCTCGCGCCAAACGCGCACTCGGAGCGCGGCCTCAGAGCCCGAGACGATGGTGACGAGCAACCATCCAGCCGGCACCTGCAGGTCGGGCATGTAGTGATCCTACTTGCAGTGTTACGGTCGTTACATGGTGTTGGTGGCTTGGGGGCTAGACGAGATCATCGAAGCCGTCGGCGGGATCTATGCCCTCATCATCGGAATCCTGCTCGTGCTTGTGGCACTGGAACGCAATCTCTACGCCGATCCCTCACACCCTTCGAAGGAAGCCACATCCGGCCACCGGTCAAGGACGCCCGCAAACCATTCCAGCGCAAACAGTCAGACCGACACCCGCGGATAGGCCCCCGCTAGGACCGCAACGGCCGCTGGGGTTTGCCCCGTGCCCTCACGCTGTTGGCTCACTCTTAGTGAACCGCCGTCGCCTCCGCTGTCGTCCTGGGCAGGATCTCTCTCAAATCCGGGCCTGGACGAAGCCGGCTAGGTCAGTCAGCTCAGCGACGGACACGTTGTGCCCCAGGCCGGGATAGACGCGTTCGGTAAGGTCGGTGTGCTGGCGCAGCCACCAACGGGTGGACTCGATCAGCAGCGCGGGGATGCGCGTGTCCTTGTCACCGCGGCCCCAGAACACGGGTAGCCGGCGTGCGGCCAGTTCCGTGTCGCCGCGGGCGGGCAGCGGCACCACTCCACCGGAGAGGTTGATGGCGTACGCGAACCGTGACGGGTCGCGCCGCACCATCTGGAATGCGGTCGCCGCGCCCTGGGAGAAGCCGAGCACCCCCACCTGTCCATCGATTTCGACCGAATCGAGCCAGCTCAGCACAGCTGCGGCCGAATGGTCGATCGCTTCGAGACTGAAAGAGGCGTCCATCGGAAACCAGGCGTAGCCGCCGCCGCTCGCCTCCCGAGGCGCACGGACGGAGGCGATCACGAGTTCTGCTGGCAGGTGATGGCGCAGCTCGAAGCCGATCCGCTCGTCCATTCTGTGCCCGTGCAGCAAGACCAACGTCGGACGGTCGGCGCGATCGGCTTCCGGCGCCGACCACAGCACGGTGCTGGGGTTGATCTCCATTGCACTCCCTTTCCCGCCGGCTCACGAATCAGCGACCTCCGCAGCCGATGATCTGCCCGCTGACTCTGCGAGCAGACGGTCGGCGTGCAGCGCCGCCACGGATACTGCGAAGCTGGCGGTGATCGTGGCCCAGACGCTGACACCTCCGTCGTTGACCAGGCTGCCGAGCAGGGCCGTGGCCAGTGCCGCAATCGCTACAGGTCGAAGGGTCGTGAAGCGGTTGACGAGACGGGGTAGCACTCGAAAGATTGCCAGCCAAGCGAGAATACCGGTGACGACGGCGGTAATGCCGAATGGGCCGGTGAGCGATGCCGCGGCCGCGGCGGCTTTCCGGATCACGATGTCTTGGGCGTCGCCGTCGACTATCCGCTGCACGAAGTTCCCGAGATGACTGCGGGCGGCCGGGCCGCGTCGCCAGTCCAGCCACGCGAGCAGTCCGGCCGAGGCAGCGGCCGCCGTAGCACCGGCAATCAGTCGCGGCGCGGTGATCCGCAGACCCGCGACGGTCAGGATGAGCCAGCTGAAGACCGGAATGAGGGTCAGCACCCCGCCGAAGTCTGCGCCCATGGTGGGCCAGCCGTCACACACCGCGACTCCGAACCCGACGACGGCCACGGCGGTCGCGGCTGCCGCTCGCCGGTGCGCCAGCAGGCAGCGGTGGCTCAGGTAGCCGGCCAGGACGAGCGCCGATGCCGCGTAGAACCCGAAGGTGACGTTCCCGAAGCCGTACCAGCGGCCCCCGTTGACCGGTCGCGAGTTCAGCAACGAGCCGGGCTCCATCGGCCCTCCCCACACGGCCTCAGCGGTGAGGGCGGCCACCGTCAGCGCCGCGGCCACCACCGCGGCTGGCCATCCGGTACCGCGACTGGCGAGCAGTACACACAGCGTCAGCAGAACGCACCAGCCGACCCAGCTGAGAGCCAGGGTGGCGGCCGGGGCAACGGCGGACGACCACGACACTGCGCCGGTCAGCAGCATCGCGGCAGGTGCTGCGCATGCGGCCGTTGCCAGCACGCGGGCAAAAACGTAGCGACGGCGCCACAGACTCAGGACCCAGACGCCCACCGCGACCGCACCGATCACGGTGAGCCCGATGTCGACGGGAATCACGGCGTCGGACAGCGCCGAGACGGCTTGCAGGTGCTGCTGCTCGTCCGCGGCGTTGACGGCACGGGCGGTCAGTTGCAGGGCGTTACCGTCGACGACGGCGGGCGTCACTGCTGTGTCGCCGGACCTGGCGATGAGGGTACTGGTCAGGTCCGTGAGGTTCACGATTCCGGTTCGCCGGGTGCTGGCCGAGGTGAGCCAGCCACCCCGTACGGCGGGAAGCAGGTAAATCACCTGCAATGCAGGATTGTGCGAGCCTTCGCTGGGACCAACGCCCGTCACGATGACCGTCGTTCCTGGGCGCCCGGCCGCGGCGGCCGCGATTCGGTCGGAGTCCTGACCGGCGTCCACCAGAACGAGCGGGCACGACGTACGCATGCCACCCGCGATGAACGCGGCGACGCTTTGATAGCGGGCGACGGTCCCGTCGGGCCGTGCAGCTGCGAGGGCCGCTCCCGGTCCGACCGCCTCGACACAACCCGCGACTGATTGCGCGAGCGTGCCTAGATGGGCGTCGCCGTGGTGCGCTGCAGCGGCCGCGATGCGCTGCCGCCAGTCGAGGACTGCCGAGTCGCCGATCTCGGGACGGCACAATCCTGTGGCGCTGACTCGTCGGCCCGCCCCTAACGTCATCCAGCCGGCAGCGGCGCACTCCCCAATCTCTCGGGGCCGGACAGAGACAGCACCGGCAGCCACCCGGCCGGGGTACCGATCCCACAGGCGGATGTCGGAAGGTGTCAGTTGCGATCTGCCGGTCACGCCGATCACGATCACGGTGGACGTTTGGAGCGGTAACGGGCCGGTGTCGCGATTGACCGTGTGCTCCAACCGTAGACCGATCACGCCTGCCAACAGGACCAGAGCAGTGACCACGGCCAGGCGACCGG
>JBKPNA010000132.1:0-4542 GCA_046765695.1 Actinomycetota bacterium
GTAGGAGACGATCATGATGACGATGCCGAGCAGGAAGGCCAGCGCTGCGGCATAGTTGGCGTCCTGGTTCACAAACGCGACGTTGTAGGCGTACAGGTTCGGGGTGTAGGCCGTCCCGATGACGGTGGGAGCCAGGGTGTACATCAGCTTCGGCTCGGCAAACAGCTGGAAGGTGCCGATGACCGAGAAGATCACGGTGAGCAGCAGTGCCGGCCGCACCGCCGGAATCTTGATCGACCAGGCGATGTTGAACTCCGACGCACCGTCCACGCGAGCGGCCTCGTATAGCTCAGTTGGCAACGAGCGCAGTGCGGCGTAGATGATGATCATGTTGTAGCCGATGAACTCCCAGTTCACGATGTTCATGATCGAGAAAAGCATGAACCCCTCGCCGAAGAAGGGAGGCGGCCCGAGCCCCATCGCCTTGGTGATCTGCGCGAAGGGGCCGAAGTCGGGGCCGTAGAGGTACCCCCACATCAGCGTGGCGACGACGGCGGGCACCGCGTACGGCACGAAGATCGACAGCCGGCTGAACCTGGCCAACTCCATCAGCCCGCTGTCCAGCGCCAGTGCCAGGAAGAGCGACAGTGCCAGCATGATCGGTACTTGAATGACCAGAAAGAGGGCCATCCGTCCGACTCCACCCAGGAACAGGGGATCGGTGAGGGCCTTGGCGTAGTTCTCGAAACCGGCGAAGCTGGTGCCGCCGATCAGCCGCTTCTTGAAGAACGACAGGTACCCGGCATAGGCCAGCGGCACGATGATCATGGCCAGAAAGATCAGGAAGAACGGCAGCACCAGCGTGTACGCGGCTGCGTACTGCCGTCGCTTTGCGGTAGTCAGCCGTGGGCGTCGGGGTGTGCTGGCAACCTCCGACGAGGGCGCGGCAGTAGCGACGGTTGACATAGGACCCCCTTCCGGGAGGTTGTGGGCATCTGAGGGATCGCTGCTCAGGCGCCCGGCTGGGGTCAGGACACCGTGAAGCCTTGGTCCTTGGCGAACTTGGCGCAGGCGTCCTGCCATGCCTGCAGGCCGGCGACAGCGTCGGTCTTGTCCGCGAAGGCCTTGCCCAGGGTCTCGCTGAAGTTGGTGTAGACGTAATCCATGAACGGCAACCACTGGAAGTCCGGGCTGACCGTCTTGGAGATCTCGGCGAACTTCTGGTTGACCTTCTGGCCGCCGTAGAACTTCGACTCCTGGCCGGCGAAGGCGGGATCGGTCAAGATCTCGTTGCGCGCCGGGAACAGGAACTGCTCGGTGGCGAACTTGAGCGCGGACTCTTTGTCGGTGTTGAGGAACAACGCGAACTGCGAGGCAGCGATCTGTTTCTGGCTCGACTTCAAGACCGCCGTGGTCGAGCCACCCCAGTTGCTGGACACCAGCTTGCTGGGATCCCACTGGGGTAGGTCGGCAGCACGCCACTTCCCGGAGGTCTTGCCCGCCGTGCCTTGCAGGAAGACCGGTCCCCAGGCAGCGATCGGCAAGGAGGCGTACTTTCCATTGGCCAGCGCCTGATACCACGCGTCGCTGAAGTCGGAGTCGTTGGATGCCACTCCCTTGGTCACCAGGTCACCCCAGAACTTCACCACCTTCTTGGCCTCCTCGTTGGCCAGATCGACCTTGACCGTCTGCTTGCCGTCGAAGCTGAAGGGCCGGACGCCGGCCTGCCACAGGTACGCGACCATCTGTCCCGGCTGGGACGGGGCCACGTTGACCAGGAAGCTCTTCGGATTCTTGGAGTGGTAGGTCTCCGCGGCGGCAGCGAAGTCATCCCACGTCTTCGGCGCTTCCAGCCCGGCGGCTGACAGCAAGTCGTCGCGATAGAGCAGGCCCATCGGCCCGGTGTCCTGCGGGATGGCCCACAGTCCGCCGTTCGTGTTGACCTGCGACCAGACCCAATCCGGATAACCCTCCTTCAGGTTGCCGGGGACATACCGGGTGAGATCGAGCAGGTTCCCATCACCGAGGGTGAAGGAGGGGATGAACTGGAACTCGACCTGGGCGACGTCCGGGGCGCCCTGGCCAGCCTGGATCGCGGTCCGCAGCTTCTGGTAGTGCGGGGCACCCTGGCCCACGTTGACGACGTCGACCTTGACCTTCGGGTACTTGGTCGTGAAGAGCTTCACCTCCTTCGAGATGTCCGGCACCCAAGTCCAGAAGGTGAGTGCGGTCTCGGTGTTGAGGGCCTGGTCGATCTCGGACTGGGAGATCGGCTGCGCGGACTGCCCGGTTTGTGTGCTGGGACCCTCGTCCTTGCCGCCGCCGCAAGCGCCGAGGAACCAGGCACTCGAAGCGGCGGCAGCGGTGGAGATCAGGAATCTCCGCCGGGTGAGGCGATTAGCAGACATCGCTGTCCTTTCCAATGGTTGGGTGATGTTGAGGTGTGGATCGTGCTGACTGCGGTTCATTGCTGTGGCGCAGGACCGGTGGACTTGCGCACGATGAGCTGGGTGCCGGGCAGGGTGACGGCCTGGCTGGCTGGGTTGCCTCCGTCGATCATCTGCAGCAGCTCGCCCAAGATGCGTTGTGCCGTTTCCTCGGCGGCGACGGCCACCGTGGTCAACGGCACCATCTGGAACTCCGCCTCGGGGACGTCGTCGAAGCCGACGATGGAGACATCGTCTGGAATCCTCCGGCCGGCCTCATGGAAGGCCCGGAGGATACCCATCGCCATGTGGTCGTTGGCGGCGAACACCGCCGTCACGTCAGCCCGTTCAGCCAGCCTCCGGCCATGTTCGTACCCGGAGGCGGCGGACCAGTCCCCGTACAGGACGCGAGGAAGCTTCCTGCGTGCCTCGCGCAGGGCCGACCGCCAGCCGTCGAGGCGTTTCCGCGCTGCGTCCCAGTCACGCGGACCGGCCACGTGCCAGACCGTTCGATGGCCCAAGCCGAGCAGGTAGCAGGTCAGGTCACGGCAGGCGTCCTCCTGATCGACGTCGACCACGATCTGCCGGCGCACGCCCGTGATCCAGCCAGCGCTGGTCACGATCGGGAGGCCGCCCAGCTGCGCGGCATCGAGTGCGATCAGATGAGTAGGCACCTCGATCACCAGGCCCTCCACGCCCTGGGCGAGTAGGGCGTCGATTCCGGTGGCCACGCTGTGCGCAGACAGGTCGGGCACAGAGGCCAGCGCCATTCGGTACCCGAGTCGTCGCGCCTCGTGCTCGAGGGTGAACACGCGTCGAGAGGGGCCGATCAGCCGGGTCCCGAGGGCCAGCACACCGATGGTGTGGCTGCGTTCCCGGGCCAGTGCCTGAGCGGCGGCGTTCGGGCGGTATCCCAGTCGCTCGATCGCCTGGTGCACCCGTTCACGGACGTCGGCGCGGACGTAAGGCGCGCCGTTGACCACCCGGGAGACCGTCTTCTGAGAGACACCGGCGGCCCGCGCCACATCCACCATGACGACGCCGGAGGATGCTCTGGTGCTACCGCTTGATGTGACGGCCATGGCATCCTGACTACGTAGTCAGCCCCGCTGACGGCGTCAGTCAACCAGGGTGCCAAGGAGTTGTCAAGGGATAGCCGTGGCAGGCGCGACCGACCAGACTGACTCCCGATTGGCGAGGTTGGAGGGCGGGGCGAGGGATGGACCAACTCCTCTACGGGGCGTCGTACTACGACGAGTACATGCCGTACGACCGGATCGACATCGATGTGCAGATGCTGACGGCCGCCCACCTCAACGTGGTGCGCATCGCTGAGTCGACGTGGAGCACCCTCGAGCCGCAACCCAACGTCTTCGATCTGACGCACATCGACCGGATGCTCGACGCCTTCGGGGCAGCCGGCATCCACATCATCGTCGGCACACCGACCTACGCTGTGCCGACCTGGCTTGCGGCGTCCCATCCGGACGTGCTCGCGGTGACCAACGCCGGCGAGGGGCGCTACGGCGCGCGTCAGATCATGAACATCATCAGTCCCGCCTACCGGTTCTACGGGGAGCGGGTGATCCGCCGGCTGCTGGAGCACACCGCGCAGCATCCCGGCGTGGTCGGCTTTCAGCTGGACAACGAGACGAAGTACTACAACGTCGCCTCTCCTGACGTACAGCGTGCCTTCGTCAAGTACCTTCGCCAGCAGTTCTCCGACGACCTGGAGGTGATGAACCGCGCCTTCGGCCTCGACTACTGGTCGAACCGGGTGAACGCGTGGGAGGACCTCCCCGATGTCCGAGGCACGATCAACGGCTCCCTGGGGCGCCGCGTTCGACAAGTTCCGCCGCTGGCTGGTAGCGGAGTACCTGGCCTGGCAGGCCGCCATCGTCCGGGAGTACAAGCGCGACGACCAGTTCATCACGCACAACTTCGACTTCGACTGGGGCCCGGGTTGGTCCTACGGACTGCAGCCCGCCGTGGACCATTTCGCCGCCGCAGCCTGCCTTGACCTCGCCGGTGTGGACATCTATCACCCGACACAGTCCGGCCTCACAGGCAAGGAGATCGCTTTCGGCGGCGACATGACCCGGTCCCTCAAGGAGGGCAGGAACTATCTGGTGCTGGAGACCCAGGCGCAGGGTCAACTCGGCTGGCTGCCCTACCC
>JBKPNA010000133.1:0-3339 GCA_046765695.1 Actinomycetota bacterium
TCCTCCGGCGGCTCCACCGTCGGCGAGGCACTGAACATCCTCGAACGCAGCAACCTCGCCGGCCTGGACAGAGCAGAGGCGCTGCACCGCTATCTCGAGGCCACGGCGCTGGCCTTCGCCGACCGCAACCGGTACGTCGGCGACCCAGCCTTCGTCAACGTGCCGCTGCACGAACTGCTCTCCCAGAGGTTCGCCGACGAGCGCGCCTGCCTGATCGGAGCCACGGCGGCGGCCAAGCCGGTGGCGCCGGGTTCGCCCGACGGTTCGTACATGCCATGCGCAGCGGCGCTGACCGGCGCCGCCCGTGCCGGCGTTGCAGCGGGTTCGACTTCTCACCTCACCACCTGGGACCGGTGGGGGAATGTCGTCTCGTACACCCTGACGATCGAGCAGACCGGCGGATCGGGCATCGTCGTGCCGAACCGTGGGTTCCTGCTGAACAACGAGTTGACCGATTTCAACTTCACTCCGACCCAGGGAACAGCGCCCGATCCCAACCTGCCGGCTCCGGGCAAACGGCCTCGCTCCTCGATGAGCCCCACCATCGTGCTCGACCACGGTGTGCCGACCCTGGCGATCGGCTCCCCGGGTGGGTCGATGATCATCACCACGGTTACCCAGACGCTGCTCAACCGACTCGACTTCGGAATGCCGCTGCTCGATGCGGTCGCTGCTCCCAGGGCGTCGCAACGGAACACCCCGACCGTCTCGGCCGAGCCGGCGTTCATCGCGGCCTGGGGCCAGCCATTGGAGCGGCGCGGTCACAGTTTCACCGAGGTGGCAGAGATAGGAGCCGTCACGGCGATCGAACGGCGGGCCGACGGTCGGCTGGTCGCCGTGGCGGAGCCGGTACGGCGTGGCGGTGGTGACGCCGGCGTCGTCCGTCCGCGTCCCTGACCCGTACTCGCTCGAACACCCCTAAATCCGCTCGAACACCCCTAAATCCGCTCGAACACCGCCTGCAGTGGGTGTTCGACCGGACGAAGGGGTGTTCGATGATCAGGCGGCCCGGCCGAAGGCCCGCAAAACCCGATCCTTGATCACGCCGGACTGATAGAGATCGGCCCACGTCCAGCGCACCACCTGCCAACCGAGGTCCCGAAGCTGGTCCTCCCGCTGCTTCTCGGCCAACATGGCATCACGAGATGTCTGACCTGGCTTGAGCAGCTCGGAGTACTTCGCCTTGCCGTCGAACTCGCCGAGTGTTCGCCGCTCCTCCCAGCCGAAGTCAACTCGAGCAACGAACCGGCCGCGACTGTCCAGAATCACCAGCTGAAGCGTCGGCGCAGGTAGCCCCGCTTCGCAGATCCGCACTCGACTGACCGACTCGCCGGCGCTCTCGCTGCGCAGATCGAGAAAGTCGACGGTTCGCCGGGCGGAACCGATGCCGGGCCAACCACGCATCCGCTGCAGCGCGTCGGAAAGCTCGGCACGAGTCAGCCCAAGGGCCAGCGCCCGGTCGCCGGCGGCAACGGCTTGCTCCCACGGCAGGGTCCGGGCCAGATCGAGCACAGTCCGGCTCAGCGAGGTGACCAACACTTCGTCGATCAGCGTCAGCTCAGTCGGGTCGAGTGGAGCACCATGAACCTCGACCAGGGCCCGACGGCGTGCTCCGCCGCGCCGGTTCCGGGTGATGTGCACCCGAGAGGTCGCCTCCGTCCACGTCGGCAGGCCGTGAAGCAGTGCTGCCGACCCATGGCTCACCACCGCTTGGGGATCGAGCTGCGGCACCGTGGCCAGGATCAGCCGGCGATGTTTGAGGTCGACCGAGTTCTCGTCGCCCTGATCGCCGCCCGTACGTACGCTCCCCGCCGGATCCGGGTCATGGTGCCGTCGCGCAACATCCGGGCGAGTTCTTCGGGATCGTATCCCTGACTGAGCAGAGTGCTGGTGAGCAGGATGTCGTCCATGGGAGCACCCCAACTCATCGCCACAGTCGGGCGTAACCCTCGCCACCAAGTCTGTGGACAACTTCTCGCTCGAACACCGTTTCGTCCGGTGGAGCACCCCCTGCAGTGGGTGTTCGAGCGGACTAAGCGGTGTTCGAGCGTTTCCTGGCGTCCCGGGCGACCCGGATCGCGTAGCCGACCAGGACGAGTCCGGCGACCAGACCGAGCAGCAGGCTCAGGTTCCCGGTGAAGTTCTGCAGCAGCATCGCCTTGCTCGGCGGCTGGCTGCCCTCCCGGTAGATCATCGGGATGGCGATTACCGTCACCGGCACCGCGGTGATCAAGGCCACCTGCAGGTAGCGGCGGCCGCGGTCGGGGATCGTGCGTCGCAGCAGCGAGCTCACGGCGATCACCACCGGAGACAGCACGCCGTGGTGGATCAGCACGGCGGCGACCAGCCACACAGCTACCCAGACCAGGGTCTGCAGCGGGATGTGCACCAGCAGGTTGACGATGCCGTACAGGACGACCAGGACGCCGAGAATGCCGAGGACCAACCGCCAGACACCCATCACAGCACCGCCACCTGGGAGATCCATTTGGTGTCGAGGATCTCCGGTCGGTTCGGCGCCACGAGACGCAGCGGGTAGCCCTGGTCAAGGCTGAGCCGTTCGCCGTTCAGGTGAGTGGCGAGCAGGGCCTGGGACAGCTGAGGCCCGAAGATCTGGGATCGCCGGAAACCACCGGCCCCGAACGAGACCACCTGGACGTGCGAGTTCGCGGTGCCGCCGGCCCGCTCGACCACCTCCAGCAGGCTCAGGCCACGCCAGTTGGCGTCGACGCCCCAACCCTCGACTGCGGCGACGGGAATGCTGGCCTCATGCACTGCCTGCTGCTCGATCTCGGCCAGGGTCAGCTTGTACGGCCGGGGCCCGTTGATCTGCAGCGTCCAATCCGCACCGACCGAGCCCGCCGTCACCTTGGCCTCATCGGCGGTCCGGTCGACCGGTACGCCGTGCGGGCCCTTGCTGGGCTGCCGGACCGCCAGCAGTCCGACCGGTTCCAGCGGGGTCAGCGTCTGCCCGATCGAGGTCGCCACCACAATGCCGATCCCGGCCCCGGCGGCGGTGAGGACGCCTCGTCGGGAGATACCCGGCGTGACGGGCGGCGGCAGGTCGCCGGCAACACTGTGCGACTCCGGGTTCTCGTACCAGGGGCGCTCGGTCAGCACGTCACCCTCGGGGAGCTTCGTCTGCAGCCCGTAGCGGATGTCGGGCAGCTTCACTCCTATGTGCAGCAGGACCGAGCCGACGACCACGTAGGCAAGGTAGTGATGCACGGAGACGAAGTCCCACGGGAACGGGTACCAGTTGAGCACGTTGAGAAAGCCGGTGGTGAGCTGCACCAGGATCGACCCGACCAAGATCGCCAACGAGATGCGCTCCAGCAC
>JBKPNA010000134.1:0-11574 GCA_046765695.1 Actinomycetota bacterium
CTGTCCTCGCCGGATCCGCGGCAGAAGGCATCGGCGCTGGTCCTGATCGGCGAATTGGGCGATCCCAGCCTGGCGATCCGGTTGTCGATGATCTATTTGACCGAGGGTGGCTTGGGCGCCATCGCCACCTGACGCAGAGCGCCGACGAAGATCTCGCCCGGCAGGCAACAGCCGCCTGGTCTTCGATCACCGAACAACTGCGTCGGTCGGTGGTCCGCGTCTCGGTCGTCGACGCCGGTGGCCGGAGGACCTCGCTGACCGGGTTCTGTGTCGAATCGTCGAGCACAGTCGTCACTGTCGGGTCCGAGGCGGCAGGAATCGAGTTCTCGGGCCTGGTGGAGCTCAGCCGGTTCGACCAGCGCACATCGCCGGCGACTGTGGTGCGCAGTGAGCCCGCGTTGACGCTGCTGCGTGTGGAGTCCGATCTGGATCTGGCGCCCATCGAGGTCGGCAGCAGTTCCCGGCTGAAGGTCGGCGACTTCGTCTACCTGCTGTCCTTCCCGGAAGGTCAGCAGAGTGCCACCCAGTCCAGAGGTCGAGTCGCTGATCGGCTGGCCGACGGCGACCTCTCCATAACGGGATTCGTCACACTTGACGGATCTGCCGGCGCACCAGTCGTCGATGGCACGGGAACGCTGGTCGGCATGCAGTTCCAGCGCGCATCCGCAGCGCTCACCCAGGTGAGGCCCGTGGAGGCCGTGATCGGCATGTTGAAGACGGATCAAACGGCAAGCTAGCCGAAGTCGGGCGGCGAGGTCGCCGATTGATGCAACAGGGGCGACCGCCGGGTGAAGTTGCTGCGCAGCTGCACCCGATGCGAATTGAGTTGGGCGACGTCGTCCCAGGCGACCAGGAATGCGCCGCGGTGGCGCCAGCGCACAGCTGCGGCGATCGGCCAGGGAGATTTGACTTCGATCCGTTCGAAGCCCAGCGTCGACGACCGTGCGTGTGGGCTGACCAAGAGACCGTGGAGGCGGGCCGTCGGCATTGGCTGATCGCTGGACGGCGGGTCGAGGACGAACCGCGCGTCGGTCACGTAGCCCAGGAACTCCGGGCCGAACACCTTGGAGCCGAGCAGGTCAGTGAGGATCATGGCGTCCTCCGGGGATCCGGGCGATGATCTGGTCCCGGATCCAGCGCTCGGTCCAGGTGACATCGAGGGTCTCGCCGCCCACTGCCAGGGTTGTGGTCACTCCGACGTCGAACACCGCATCCCACGGGACCCGGTACCGGCGGGAGCTGGGCGGTCGCCCGCCGAACATCCTGGTTGGCAGCACAGCTCCGCTGAGCAGTCCGGTGATGACCGGCGGCGGAGTCCCGGGTGGTATCTCCTCGTCGAAGGGCACATCGGACAGCTCGACGTCGTCAACGGTGGTGATCGGGACACCATGAACGTCGATCACCTGCCGATCCAGCAGGTGTAAACGGGCGTCCAGCCACCGTCCGCTCAACCCCCGTTCGTCGTCGGTCATCGGCCCGCCCCAGTGATGATCATCAGCGGGATGGCGGCCAGCGATGCGACGAGGATGATCACCAGATAGACCAGCGCCGCGGCGTTGAGGCCTCGCGAGTTCACTCGTTCCCCCATGTACTCAGGATCGTTGGCGACGATCAGAATCGGCAGGTAGGTGAGCGGCAGAGCCACCGCGGAGAAGACCACCGAGAGCTCTGTGACCTGGATCGGGTCGACGCCGGTGACCAGCACACCGATCCCGACGATCAGACAGATGATCATGAGCAGGTGGAACCGCGCTGCCTGCGCCGGCGGCCGGAACTTGCCCCACGGCCAGCCGAGGAACTGGGCAATGGTGTAGCCCGCGGACAACGTGGTCTCCAGGGCCGCACCGAAGGTCGCGGCGACCACGCCGAGGATGATCACCGCAAGCAGCAGCTTGCCGCCGGCCAGCGCCACCGGCAGCATCACCTGGGACAGCGACGTCACCGCGATCATCTGGGGCAGCAGCACCACCGCGGCGCAGCCGGCAATGGCAAGCGAGAGCACCCCGCCCAGCGGGAAGCCGACCATCACATTGGCCCGGGACTGGCTGAGGTTTCCGACGTCCCAGCCTTCCTCCACCGCCCCTGAGGAGAAGAAGAACACCTCGTACGGCGTCATTGCCGCGCCGAACAGCGCGATCGCGTAGTACCAGTAGGTCGAGACCTTCTCGGGCCCCAGCGACGTCCGCTGCAACGCCTGCTGGCCCAGCTCGTGCCAGTCGGGGTCCAGCAGGAACAGCGCCACGGCGAAGCCGATCAATGTCAGTCCCACCAGTCCGGCGACATTCTCCATGATCGAGAACTTGACCCGCCAGATCACCAGCCAGACCGCCACCGCGGCGAATGGCACCCAGAGCAGGTAGGACACGCTGCTCGCCAGCTCGAGCGCGAGAGCGATCCCGCCTACCTCGGCCGTCAGGGTCATCAAGTTGATCAGGAACGAGGCACCGAGGTTGCCGAGCGCGAGCCGCGGACCAAGCCGCTCCCGGATGAGCTCGAACGTGGCCCGGCCGCTGACCGCGGCGACCCGGCCCGACATCTGGGCGAACAGGCAGATCCCGATCACCCCGACGACGACGGCCCAGGCGAGCGAGAGCCCGAACCGGGAGCCCACGACCGCGTTCGTGACCAGGTCGCCGATGTCGAGGAAGCCGCCGATGGCAGTCAGGATGCCGAGTGCCAGGCCGAAGATCTTCTTCATCCGGCTGCCCGCAACCGTGCCTCCAGGGTCGTGATCGTCCGATCCGCCTCGGCGATCGCCGATCGGGCGCCGGCCGTGTCCTGGCCCTGCTTCAGCTGGTCTCGCAAGAAGAGCAGTGCTGTCAAGCCCGAGGTGACGGCTTGCAGGGTCGCGTCCCGGTCGGCCTGTTGGGCGTCGTCGGAGACCGAGATCGGTACCAGCGACGCGTGAGCATCGCCGACCTGCTGACTCATGTCGTCCACCGCTGTTTCGGCCGCTGCCTTGGTGAGGCGGGACCGATCCAGCAGGTCCAGAGCCAGCGTTGCGCTGGCGAGCGCGCTGTGCGACTCGCTCAGGGCCTGCACCAGGTCGTCCCGCGTCTGAGCCTGCTGACTGCACCCGCCCAGGAGAAGAACCACCAGGACGACCACACTGCACACGCCTCGTCGAGGCACGCGGCTGATCACCGGATCCCCACACGTTCATCATGCCGGGAATCCGAACATCTTTGCCCAATTTGCGCCCTCTACTTGCGTTTGCGCCGTCTGCAGCCGGCGCAACGGCGAGAAAACGTCGCAAGGACAATCGGCCGTGGCGCTAGCCCCGGTAGCGGGTTTATCGTTGGCCCACCTTAATTGTTTCGGGGGAGGAAGCCACATGCGCCGACTTGGCCGCTTGGCGACACTTGCCCTTGCCGCCGCGTTGTCCATCGCCTCCCTCGGCCCGGCGGGTCCCGCGGAGGCGAAGCCGAACTCCAAGGACTTCCAGCTTCAGGTGCTGTCCTTCAACGACTTCCACGGCAGTCTGCAGCCGCCGGGCGGACCGGACGAGACTCTCGGAGCAACGCTCGACCCATCCGGGACGCCGGTGGGCGGCGCGGAGTACCTGGCGTCGACGCTGAAGCAGCTGCGCAGCAAGACCCGGTACTCCCAGACCGTGGCTGCTGGGGACCTGATTGGCGGCAGCCCGTTCCTCTCCGGACTGTTCCACGATGAGCCGGCGGTCGAGTCCTTGAACGCCATGGGCATCGACGTAGCGAGCGTCGGTAACCACGAGTTCGACGAGGGCGTGACCGAGCTGCTGCGGATGCAGCGCGGGGGCTGCCACCCCGAGGACGGCTGCTACGCGCCCTGGGGCGAGGACGGTTACCCGGGCGCCGACTTCTCGTGGCTGGCCGCCAACGTGGTCCGCTCCTCGACCGGGAGGTCGATACTGCCCGGCACCGCGGTCCGCAGCGTGCATGGCGTCAAGATCGGCTACATCGGAATGACGCTCGAGGCCACACCGACGCTGGTCGCCCAGTCCGGGATCCGCGGCATCCAGTTCCGCGACGAGGTGCAGACGGCGAACCGGGCCGCCCGTGAGCTGCGCCGCCGCGGCGTACAGACGATCATCGTGCTGCTTCACGAGGGCGGGTTCCAGAGCGGGACGTACCAGCAGTGCGCCGGCATCTCCGGCCCGATCGTCGACATCGCGAAGGCCCTGGATCCCGAGATCGACCTGGTCGTCACCGGCCACACCCACCAGCCCTATGTGTGCAACATCCCCGACCCCAATGGGCGGCCGCGGATGGTGACCTCCGCGTCATCTCTCGGGCGGGTGGTCACCGAGACCACGCTGACCATCAGCACCAGGACTGGCGAGGTGAAACGGAGTCTGACCACGTCGACCAACCACCTCGTGACGCGCACCAACCCCGATCCGGTGCAGACCGAGATCATCAACCGTTGGAGCGCCGCGTCGGCCCCGGTGGCTAACAAGGTGGTCGGATCGATCACTGCCGACATCATCGCCGCCCCGAATCGCGACACCGAGGGTCCGCTGGCCAACCTGATCGCCGACGCTCAGCTGGCCGCAACGGCGGCACCGGGCGAGGGCGGAGCGCAGATCGCGTTCATGAACCCAGGCGGCGTGCGCGACGACCTGATCTACGGGGAGATCTCCGGCGGCGAGCAGCCGGGTGAGGTGACCTACGGGGAGGCCTTCTCGGTCCAGCCGTTCGGCAACCTGCTGGTCAGCATGGACCTGACCGGCGCGCAGATCGAGCGGCTGCTGGAGCAGCAGGCGATCGCGCGGCGGCCGGGCGGACGCGAGGTGCTGATCCTCGGTGTGTCGGCCGGGTTCAGCTTCAGCTATAACCCCAACAGTCCTTTCGGGGACCGGATCGACCCGGCGACCATTCAGCTGAACGGCAAGACCCTCGACCCGGCGGCCACGTACCGGATCGTCACCAACAGCTTCCTCGCCGATGGCGGCGACTCGTTCAAGGTGTTCACCGAAGGCACCAACCGGATCGGCGGCGGCGACGACCTGGTGGCCTTCACCGACTACCTGGACGCGAACTCCCCGGTCGGGCCGCCCGAGGACCGGATCGCCGGCATCTGAAGCTGGGACCGCCCCAGCCACGAAACCGGTCAAAGACGACAGGAAATTGCGGCGATTCGGCGTCGGTTTCCGACCGGTTTCCGAATGGTGTGCTCCCCTACGCTGAACGGATGCGGCGCAGGTCGTGGCGAGTGGTCGTCCGCACCTTCGGAGCCTGTCTCCGCTACCGGGTGACGGGCCTGGCGGCCGAGGCGGCCTTCTTCGCCATCCTCTCGCTGCCGCCGCTCGTCTTCGGCCTCGCCGGCGCGATCGGCTTCGTGGCCCAGCGCTTCGCCGTGACCACGCTCGCCCAGTTCCGGCAGGAGGTGCTCGACATCGCCTCTCGGCTGCTCGTCCCCTCCGCGGTGGAGGAGGTGATCGCTCCAACCCTTGACGATGTGCTGTCCGGCGGCCGGTTCGACATCATCTCCATCGGCTTCGTGATCGCGCTGTGGTCGGGATCCCGGGCGCTCAACGTCGTGGTCGACACGGTGACGATCATGTACGGCCTGGCCGGGCAGCGCAGCATCCTGCGCACCCGCGCGCTGTCCTTCTCCCTCTACACCGTGTTCCTGCTCGCCGGGGTCGTCCTGCTGCCGTTGGTGCTGGCCGGCCCCGGTCTGGTCGACCGGATCCTGCCGCCACGGCTGGAGGCCGTCGGCTACCTGTACTGGCCGGTGGTGCTGTTGGGCTCGGTGGCACTGCTGGCGAGCCTCTACCATCTCGCTGTTCCGGTGCGTACGCCGTGGCGCAGCGACCTGCCCGGCGCCGCCCTGACCCTATTGATGTGGCTCGCCGGCAGTGCGCTGCTCCGACTGGTCCTCAGCTTGTCGATCGGCACCACATCGATCTATGGTCCCTTGGCGGCGCCGATCGCGGTGCTCATCTGGCTCTACCTGATCTGCCTCGCTCTGTTGGTGGGTGCTGCATTCAATGCCAGCCTTGACCCCGCTGACTTACGCATAGAGTCTCGCCATGTGGATGCCCTTCTCAAATAGTGAGAAACGGGCTTGATCTGGGGCACGTCCTGACGGAGGGTGAGGGGGTGCCTGACCCACGCGTTCCGCGCTCATCGAGCCTGCTGCTTGCATGGCGCAGCCGGTCGGGCCTGACGGCACGTCGCTTCGTTGACCTCGGGAGGACGAAGTCGATGATGTGTCAGCCGCTTCCCTGCTGACCACCAGCCGCGTTCCCGCGATCAATGGCGATCCGCTCGCCCCGCGCCGCACGCACCCCCCGACCGAGGACCCATGACCACAGAGACTCCCGTCCAGCCCACACCGGGCGGCACGGCCGCCGCAGTCCGGCCCAAGCCGGCACCCCGCGCGCGCCGCAAGAAGGGCGAAGGTCAGTGGGCGCTGGGCTACCGTGAGCCGCTGAACGCCAACGAGCAGTCCAAGAAGGACGACCATCCGCTGCACGTCCGCGACCGGATCGAGAACATCTACGCCAAGCGCGGCTTTGCCTCGATCGATCCTGGCGACCTGCGCGGGCGCTTCCGCTGGTATGGCCTCTATACCCAGCGCCGGCCGGGAATCGACGGCGGCAAGACGGCCACCCTGGAGCCGTGGGAGCTGGACGACGAGTACTTCATGCTCCGGATCCGGGTCGACGGCGGGCAGCTGACCACCGAGCAGCTGCGGGTGATCGGGCAGATCTCACTGGAGTTCGGACGCGATCTCGCGGATGTCACCGACCGGCAGAACGTGCAGCTGCACTGGATCCGAATAGAGGACGTGCCCGAGATCTGGCGCCGGCTGGAGGCAGTCGGCCTGCACACCACCGAGGCCTGCGGCGACTGCCCCCGGGTCGTCATCGGGTCACCGGTCGCCGGGATCGCGGCCGACGAGATCATCGACCCCACCCCGGCCATCCGGGACATCGTCGACCGCTACATCGGCGACCCGGCCTATGCGAACCTGCCCCGCAAGTTCAAGACGGCGCTCACCGGACACCCCGTGCACGACGTGGCGCCCGAGGTCAACGACGTCGCGTTCGTCGGCGTCGAGCACCCCGACTACGGCCCGGGCTTCGACCTGTGGGTTGGCGGCGGGCTGTCCACCAACCCGATGCTCGCCGTCCGGCTGGGCGGCTGGGTGCCTGTCGAAGAGGTGGCGGAGGTCTGGGCCGGCGTGGTCGGGGTCTTCCGGGACTACGGGTACCGGCGGTTGCGGAGCCGGGCCCGGCTCAAGTTCCTGGTCGCCGACTGGGGCGCGGAGAAATTCCGCGACGTGCTGGAGACCGAGTACCTGAAGCGACCGCTACTCGACGGACCGGCCCCGGCGATCCCGCCGCGCCCCGGCGACCATGTCGGGGTCCACCCGCAGAAGGACGGCCGGTTCTTCGTCGGCCTGGCGGCGGTCGCGGGACGGGTCAGCGGCAGCCACCTCGTCGCGCTCGCCGACCTTGCCGAGGCGCACGGGTCGACCCGGCTGCGCACCACACCGCTGCAGAAGATCCTGGTACTGGACGTGCCCGGCGACCAGGTCGAGGCGGTCGTGGCGGGGGCCGAGGCGCTGGGCCTGTCGGCCCATCCCGACGCCTGGCGGACGTCGGTGATGGCCTGCACCGGGATCGAGTTCTGCAAGCTGGCCATCGTCGAGACCAAGGCGCAGGCGGCACGGGTGGTGACAGAGCTGGAGACCCGGCTCGACGCCATCGACTCACCGATCACGGTGCACATCAACGGCTGCCCCAACTCGTGCGCCCGGATCCAGGTCGCCGACATCGGGTTGAAGGGGCAGCTGGTGACGGGCCCGAACGGGGAACAGGTGGAGGGCTTCCAGGTCCACCTCGGTGGCGGGCTCGGCCTGGACGCCGGGTTCGGGCGCAAGCTGCGGGGGCTGAAGGTGACGGCCGAGGAGCTGCCCGACTACGTGGAGCGGGTGGCCAAGGCGTACGCGGCCGGCCGCAACGACGGCGAGCGGTTCGCCCAGTGGGTCGCACGCGCGGACGAGGCGGTCCTGGTATGAGCGAGGTGGTGGCGCCCGGGCACCCGCAACCGCGCGGTGCCGGGCACAATCCGGACCGGCAGACCGTGCTGTACTGCCCGTACTGCGCTGAGGAGACGCTGTTCCCCCTGGAGCGTGGCTGGGAATGCCGGAGCTGCTGGCGGGCGTTCTCGGTGGCGTTTCTCGGTCTTGCCTCACCAGACGGGCCGCCTCTTCAGACACGGGAGCACACCCAGTGAGCACCCTCCTCGACTACTCGGACCTGGCCGCTCAAGCCAGTCGCGACCTGGAAGGCGCCTCGGCGCTAGAGATCATGGCCTGGGCGTACGAGACCTTCGGCTCCGGCCTGGTGGTCACCTCCTCGATGGTCGACACGGTGATGATTCATCTCGCCGAGCAGGTCGCGCCAGGAATCGATGTGATCTTCCTCGACACCGGCTATCACTTCGTCGAGACGATCGGCACCCGGGACGCCGCGGCGCTGGTGCACAACGTTCACATCATCAACGTCACGCCTGAGCAGACGGTCGGCGAGCAGGACGCGACGTGGGGCAAGGATCTGTTCGCCCGCGATCCGGACCAGTGCTGCAATCTGCGCAAGGTGCAGCCGCTCGGTCGGGCCCTTGAGCCGTACGCGGCGTGGGCCAGCGGCATCCGCCGGGTCGACTCCCCCGCCCGGGCCCGTACCCCGGTGGTGTCCTGGGACGCCAAGCGCAAGGTGGTCAGGGTTGCGCCGATCGCGGCGTGGAGCGACGACGACGTGGCGCGGTACATCGAGCTTCACGGCCTGTTGGTGAACCCGTTGCTAGACGACGGCTACGCCTCGATCGGCTGCGAGCCGTGCACGATCAAGCCCACTGGCCCCGATGCCCGTTCCGGCCGGTGGGCGGGGCTGGCCAAGACCGAGTGCGGGATCCACCTGTGACCGCCCCCACGCAACAGGTCATCGAGGCCGCCGCGGTGGGGCACCCGGGGGCCGTGGCCCCGGGAGCGACACTGTGGTTCACCGGCCTTCCCTCCTCCGGCAAGTCCACCATCGCGTACGCGTTGGCCGACCGGCTGGCTGCTGAGGGCCACCGGGTGCAGGTGCTGGACGGCGACCACGTTCGGCCCTACCTGTCCCAGGGACTGGGCTACAGCCGGGAGGATCGCGGGATCAACGTCCGCAGGATCGGCTGGGTGGCCAGGCTGCTCGCCGGCCACGGCGTGGTGGTGCTGGTTCCGGTGATCGCTCCGTACGCCGACGCCCGGGATGCGGTGCGCGCGGATCACGCTGCGGCCGGGGTCGCGTACGGCGAAGTCTTCGTCTCCACCTCCCTTGAGGTGTCGGAGGCCCGGGACGTCAAGGGCCTGTACGCCCGGGCCCGGCGTGGCGAGCTGAGCGGCCTGACCGGAGTCGACGATCCGTACGAGCGCCCGCTGGCGCCGGAGCTGGTGATCGACACGGCTCGGGTGGACCTGGAGACGGCGGTGGAGCGGTCCTCGGCGCTGCTGGCCGCCATCACGGAAGGGCCGGTCACGTGAGCCTGAGCACCGCAGAGTTGCGCCCGCTGAGCGAGCTGGAGGCCCTGGAGTCGGAGTCGATCCACATCATCCGGGAGGTCGCGGCCACCTTCGCGTCCCCGGTGATGCTGTTCTCCGGCGGCAAGGACTCCGTGGTGATGCTGCACCTGGCGGCCAAGGCCTTCTGGCCCGCGCCCATCCCGTTCGGCGCGCTGCATGTAGACACGGGTCACAACTTCGGTGAGGTGCTGGAGTTCCGGGATCAGGCAGTGGAGTTCTACGGGGCGAAGCTCACGGTCGCCCGGGTGCAGGACTACATCGACGACGGGCGGCTCCGCGAACGGCCGGACGGCACCCGGAACCCGCTGCAGACCGTGCCCCTGTTGGACGCCATCACCAACGGAAAGCATGACGCGGTGTTCGGTGGCGGCCGCCGGGACGAGGAGCGGTCCCGGGCCAAGGAACGCGTCTTCAGCATGCGGGACGAGTTCGGCCAGTGGGAGCCGCGCAACCAGCGACCCGAGCTCTGGTCGCTGTACAACGGCCGCCACCTGCCCGGCGAGCACGTCCGGGTGTTCCCACTGTCGAACTGGACCGAGCTGGACGTCTGGGACTACATCGAGGCCGAGAAGATCAGCTTGCCGTCGATCTACTACGCCCACGAGCGTGAGGTGATGCTGCGGGACGGAATGTGGATTGCCGTCACCCCGGTGACCCCGGCCCGCGACAGCGACCACGTCGAGGTCCGATCGGTCCGCTACCGCACAGTCGGCGACATGTCCTGCACCGCCGCCGTGCTGTCCAACGCGAGCACGGTGCACGACGTGATCACCGAGGTCGGCCTGAGCCAGCTCACGGAGCGGGGCGCCACCCGCGCCGACGACCGACTGTCGGAGGCGGCAATGGAAGACCGCAAGCGGGAAGGGTACTTCTGATGACGGTCGGCGCCCCACTTGCCGGCGGCGGACGCACCCTGCTCCGCCTGGCCACAGCCGGGTCGGTGGACGACGGCAAGTCGACCCTGGTCGGCCGGCTGCTGTTCGACACCAACTCGGTGCTCAGCGATGCCATGGACCACGTCGAGCAGGTCAGCCGCCGCAAGGGGCTCGATCGCGCCGATCTCGCCCTGCTCACCGACGGGCTGCGTGCCGAGCGGGAGCAGGGCATCACCATCGACGTCGCCTACCGGTACTTCGCAACTCCCGCTCGCAAGTTCGTCCTGGCGGACTGCCCGGGTCACGTGCAGTACACCCGCAACACCGTGACGGGGTCCTCCACCGCCGACGTGATCGTGCTGCTCGTGGACGCGCGGAAGGGTGTGGTGGAGCAGACCCGCCGGCACCTGGCGGTCGCGTCCCTGCTGCGGGTGCCGCATGTGGTCCTGGTGGTCAACAAGATCGACCTGGTCGACTTCTCCGAAGCGGTCTTCCAGCGCGTGGCCACGGACTTCGCGCTGCTGGCCCGCAGCCTCGGCGTACTGGACACCCACTGCATCCCCGTCTCGGCCACCGAGGGCGACAACGTGGTGACCCGCTCGACGCGTACGCCGTGGTACGACGGTCCGACCGTGTTGGGTTACCTGGAGGCCGTCGACGACACTCGGTTGGCGCTGGGCTCGCAGTTCCGTTTCCCGGTACAGCATGTCGTGCGACCGCAGTCCGCCGCGCCTGCCCCGTGGGCCGCCAGGGCCCCGAAGGTCGACGGCGACTACCGCGGCTACGCCGGCAAGATCGAGTCCGGCCGGATCCAGGTCGGCGAGGAGATCGTCGTACTGCCCCGCGGTTCGCACGCGGTCGTGGAGGCGATCGACACCCCGAACGGGCCGTTGGAGATCGCCGGCGCCGGCCAGTCTGTGGTGCTCCGGCTGGCCTCGGACGTCGACGTCTCCCGCGGTGACATCCTCGCCGCCGCCGATGCACCGCCGGCGCCCGTGCGCGACCTCACGGCGACGGTGTGCTGGCTCGCCGAACGGGAGCTCCGCGTTGGCGCGCGGGTGCTGGTGCAGCACGGCACCTCGGTGACGAAGGCGATCGTCAAATCCATCGCCGGCGCGCTGGACCTGGACTTCGAGGCCGGCTC
>JBKPNA010000135.1:0-23121 GCA_046765695.1 Actinomycetota bacterium
GTCATCTCCCGTGGCGGCCGGCCAGACCTGGCCGGGGACGCGCTCCGCCAAGTGTCGGCGCCGACTCTGCTGATCATCGGCGGCGCCGACCGGGAGGTGCTGCGGCTGAACCAGGAGGCGGCCGCTCGGATGAGTGCCCACGTCGACCTGCGCATCGTGCCCGACGCCACCCACCTGTTCGAAGAACCCGGGGCGCTCGACGAGGTCATCGACCTGGCCGTGGTCGCCCTCCATCAGTACCTTCCTGGAGAGGAGCACAGATGACCAACGAACCGGAGGAGCAGGCAGCCGACTCGATCGGCGACCTTGGCACCGATCTCGGCGATCGCATCGACGACGCGACCGCAGCGCAGATCGAGGAGTCGGAGGCGAACACCGACCTGATGCGGGCTGACGAGGATCCGCTCCCGGACGCGCAGGTCCCCGGGGTCGGGCCCGACGGTCAGTCGCCCAACACGCCGGCATAGCAGCCACAGGGGTGGGCGTATCGGCCAGCTGCCGGGCGTTTACACTGTAAACCAAGTCAACATCGTTGGAGGGGAGTGCCATGAGTATCCGCAACGAGGATGTCCACCTGATCGCGACCGGCAACGGCGAAGTGCGCTCGGCCACCGGGGAGAAGATCGGGGGCATCGGGCAGGTCTATCTCGACAACGAGTCGGGCGAACCCAATTGGGTGACGGTGAAGACCGGCCTCTTCGGCACCCAGGAGTCGTTCGTACCGCTGGCGCAGGCGGAGGTCTCCGGCGCCGACGTGATGGTGCCCTACGACAAGGACACGGTGAAGAATGCGCCGCGCCTCGACGTCGGTGGCACCCTGACCCCGGAGGAGGAGAGGCGGCTCTACTCCTACTACTTCAGCGCGGCCGGCACGCAGGCCAGCGCTGTTGCAGGGGGCGGTGTCAACCGGGGCGACGACCGGGACGTCGACCGTGGCGACTACGACGCCGGCGCCGACCGCGGTGACTACGACCGCGGCACCGACCGCGGTGACTACGACCGCGGTGACTACGACGGCGGCGCCGACCGGCGCGACGAGGACGACTCGGCGCGGCCGAGCGTACGGGAGCGCATCGCGGACGCGCTGGAACCGGACCGCGATCGCGACCGCGACTACGACGACCGGCGTGACACATCGGCCGGCGCCGATCGTACCGCCGACGACCAGGTGGGCACCGGCACCGGCACCGGCGGCAGCCGGCTCCGGAAGTACGTGGTGACGGAGAAGGTGGTTCCGGTCAGCCGGGAGGAAGTGCCCGTCGAGGACGACACTGACCGGCGCTAGGGCACTTCGCGCTACTTGAGGTCACTTTGCGCTAGGTCGGCCTAGCGCAAAGTGACAGCGACTAGCGCGGAGTGGGTCATGAGTCGGCGTCTCAGGTGACCGGGCGGTTGCGGTAGCGACCCACCAGTTCCGGGGCGGCGGCCTGCAGCCGTACCGGCGGTAGGCCTCGGGCCAGCAGCTCCAGGTCGTCGCAGACCATCTCGCCGATCGAGAAGAAGGCCTGTGGAATCCCGCCCGCCCGGTGGCCGGAGATGATCACGCCCTCTTCCCGGCGGAACGGGCTGTCGGCGGGAAGAGGTTCCTCCGGCCAGACGTCGATGCCGGCCAGGATCCGCCCGGCGCGTACTGCCTCCAGGACGGCGCCGTAATCGGCCACGGGCGCCCGGCTGACCAGTACGACCCGGGCCCGGTCGGGGAGCAGCGCGAGGGCCGTGCGATCGAGCAGGTGCTCGCTCTCGGCGGTCGCGGTCGCCAGGACGAACAGAAACTGGGCGTGCCGCAGGGTTTCCTCGAGGGAGGCAGGCTGCAGCCCGGCCTCGCGCAGCACGGCGTCGGGCAGCCACGGGTCGTAGATCCGGATGGTGGACTGGAAGGGCTGCAGCAGCGGGACCAACGCGCGCCCGAGATTGCCGTAACCGAGAATGCCCACGTCCGCATGACGGAGCAGGACTGCATCCGCGTTGCCGGCGGAGACGTATCGCTCCCGCCCCTCGCGGGCGGCTCGGTCCTCACGGCTGATGCCACGGGCCAGATCGAGCGCCATCGCCAGCGCGAACTCCGCCACCGGCTGCGCGTACGCGGGGCCGCAGCCGAGCACCCGGATCCCCTGGGCGAAGGCGGTGGGGTAGTCAACGTTGGGGAAGAAGTTGCCCTCCACGTTCACGATCACCTTCAGCTGGCGCGCCCGGCGGAGGACTTCGGTCGGCAGATCGGGCTGACCGACGACCGCGAACGCCTCGGGCAGCGCGGCGTGGAAGGCGTCCAGGTCATCGTCGAGCTCGAGGTCCACCACGGTGAAGTTGTCCTGCAGCCGCTGCCAGGCGGCGGAAGTGAAGATCCGCTCCCGCCGTTGCGGCGCCGGGCGGAACAGGACGAGGGGACGGCCGGAGGTCACAGCACGGTTCTACCCCGTCCGACGTCCCCGAGCATGGAGCGGCCGTGCCAGAAGCCAGGGTGCTACCGTCGAAGTACGACCCGAACAAGGAGGTTCTCATGGGAATCGGCGACAAGGGCGAGCATCAGGCCGAAGACCTTGGCGGAAAGGTCAAGGAGGCCGTGGGAGGCGCCACCGGCGATCGCTCGATGGAGGCGGAGGGCCAGGCCGATCAGTCGAAGGCTGAAGTCAAGAAGGCCGGGGACAACGTGGCCGATGCGCTACGGGAAGCCAGCCAGGCCGTCAAGGGCGACGAGAAGAACGTCTAGCGCCTGTTAGTGGACAGAAACCCAACAGCGTGAACGATCCGGCTGGATAGACCCAGCCGGATCATTCAGCTTGGTGCAGACCTCAACTCGAAGCTGTCGTGTCCAGCGATTCGGCCGCCTTCATCTCGACCTCGGCGGTTGCCTGGATCAGGGAGAGCAGCTCAGTGTCAAGGCCTGGTGCGAACTGCTCCCGGCGCTCGGGCGCAATCGTGATCGGTACGCCTTCGGGCATCAGCTCGGTGCGCAGCTCGGTGTTGTCGTTGGACGGCGACGCACCGCGGTAGAGCTTGCCGGCCTGGTTCTGGTTGTCGGCGCTGAAGGTGTACTGGACACTCTGCAGGCCGAGGTCCAGCAGGTCCTTGACCTCTGGGAACTGCTCCGCCTTGGTCTTCGGGATCGGCAGCAGCCGGCCCCAGTTGACACCCAGGCTCTCCAAAGCCTTGGCGAAGGCGTTTTCGTGCGCCTGGTCCCGGACGATGAGGTAGGAGATGGTGGACCGGGCCGTCTTGTTGTCGGTCATCTGGTAGATGCGGCACTTCTGCAGCCGGCCGGTGGCCTCCAGCATCAGGTTGTAGAGCAGGTCGAGCGCCAGGTTGCCGCTGTTGTAGACGTACGACCCGCTCCACGGGTTGCCGGCTGCGTCGACGGGCAGCGCGCCCTGGGCGCCGACCAGGTAGTGGTGGATGTTGCTGGTGTCCAGGGCGATGCTCAGCGGGGTGGCGCCCTTGGCGCCCGGCTCATCCACGGGGTCGGTCGGCTTCCCTTTGTATCCAGGCGAGCCGTCGAGGAGCCGGGCGATGGTGGTGCCGATCAGCTCGACGTGACTGATCTCCTCGGTGCCGACGCCCTGCAGCAGGTCCTTGTACGGCTTCGACGCTGCGTTGCCGCGGAAGTTGATGCTCTGGAAGAGGTACTGCATCATCGTCCGCATCTCACCGAACTGACCGCCGAGTCCCTCCTGGAGGGCGTTCGCCGCGGCCGGGTCCGGCTCGTCGGGAAGGATCTCGTTGATCAGCTTCTCGGTGTACAAGTACATCTGTCACTCCTTGGGCTCGCCGGTGGTTATTACTCCCGGTTTCCCAATAACTCCCCACCGAAACCGGCGGCTATTGCGCCAGCAGGTCCAGCACGGCCCGTTCGATCCTGCCGTGTGTCGTCCCATCGGCGAGATCCTCATCGGTGGAGGCGAAGGTGGGCGGGATGGTGACCCCGTCGTAGAACAGGTCGACCACCCGCGGGTCGACGTACGACTTCCGCGCCACCGCGGGGGTGTTGCCGAGGTACTCAGCGACCTCGCGCATCGCTGACGCAACGGCCCGCTTGCGGGCCGCGGCCGTCCGCGCTTTCTCGTTGAACTCGGCCAGCGCCACCGCGGCGATCACCGTGCCGTGCCAGGTCCGGAAGTCCTTGGCCGACACGTCCTCGCCGACCTTCTCCTTGATGTAGGCGTTGATGTCCGCCGAGCTCACGTCGTGCCAGGTGCCGTCGTTCTGGTAGGCCAGCAGCTCCGGCCCGCCGTCGCGGCGCCGCAGCAGGTCGCGTACCGCCTGGCGCACCAGGTCGTCGGCCAGCGCGACGTACCGCTCCTGCCCGGACTTGGCGACGTAGTCGAAGACGACCGTTGAGCCCTCGATCGATACGTGATCCTTGGTGATGGTGGCGAGCCCGTAGGAGTTGTTGGCCTCCGCGTACGCCTCGCCGCCGATCCGGAAGAAGCCGAGGTCGAGCAGCCGGAACGCCGTGGCGAGGGCCCGCTCGTACGGCATCCCCGCTCGCTGCAGGTCCTTGGCCACGGCCTTGCGGGCGTCGGGCAGCCGCGCCGCGACGGTCAGCACCCGGTCGTGCTTGGACTTGTCCCGCAGCCGCCGCCACTGCTCGTGGTAGAGGTACTGCCGCCGGCCGGCGTCGTCGGTGCCCACTGCTTGGAGGTGGCCGTTCGGAACCGGGCAGATCCACACCTGCTTCCAGGCCGGGGGGATGACCAGCAGCTTGCAGCGCTCAACCTCCTCCGGGCGAAGCCGTTCGCCGTGCTGGTCGAGGTAGACGAACCCCTTGCCAGCCCGGCGGCGGGTCCACCCCGGGTCCTTCGGTGACACCGTTCTGAGTCGCGGCACATTTCCAGTCTTACCCAGATCGCTCGGAGGTTTAGCGTGGTCGGGTGGCGAATGACCCTCGGATCGTGCCGATCACCCCGGCGCTGCTCGGCGATCTTGATGAGCTGTTCGACTCCGGTGACCCGCGGAGCTGCCAGTGCGCGTACCTCCGGCTCAGCCACCGCGACTATGCCAACGCCATCCCGGCTGAGCGGCGGTCGGCGCACCATTCGGCGATCCGGCGGGCCTCCCGGCAGGGGCGGGCGGCCGGACTGATCGCGTACGACGACGCCGGCCCGGTCGGCTGGGTGAGCTTCAGCCCGCGCCAGGAGTATGCCCGGCTGGTCGCCTCCCGGGTCCTCCAACCGGTCGATGAGGCGGAGGTCACCTCGGTGGTCTGCTTCGTGATCGCGGCCCGGGCCCGGCGGCAGGGGGTGGCGAGGGCACTGCTGAACGGGGTGATCGAGTACGCCGCCGGCCACGGGATCGGCTTGCTGGAGGGTTATCCGGTCGATCACGGCGAGGAGCGACGACCTGGTGCGGCCATGTGGCGGGGACCCCGCCGGCTGTTCGAGGCAGCCGGATTTACCGTGGCCGACACCCGGCAGGCCAACTCCATCGCCCGGCCGCAACTGATCATGCGGCGTACGGTGCCCTGAGCTCAGCTGGCCCTGATTCGCCTCACTACCATGTTTGCCGTGTCGAGATGGTTAACGCGTGTCCACAGGCGGCTGAAGACACGCGTTGGCCGTCTTGACGCGGCTAACGCTGCGCCGGCGGCAGCGACTGCGGCGGTGGGCTGCGGCGCTGTCAGCGCGTCCGATTACGGTGTAAACCATGAGTGAATTCGCATCCGAACCGAGCCAGGCCGCCCGGGAGGAGTCGGAGGCCGTCCAGGCCTCACCCGAGCACAATGTCGAGACACTGGGGGCATCGAGTCCTGGTCAGGACGGCCTGCAGCGGGACCCGAGCGAGTGGGTGAGCGGGGACGATCCGATCACCCCGGCCCAGAAGAGCTACCTGGACACCCTGGCCCGGCAGGCCGGTGCGGAGCTCCCGGCCGATCTGACCAAGGCCGAGGCGTCGCAGCACATCGAGCGGCTCAAGTCCCAGCTTGGGCTGGAGAGCTGACGATGACCAAGTTCGGGTACACCCTGATGACCGAGCAGAGCGGCCCGAGGGACCTGGTCCGCTACGCCATCGCGGCCGAGCAGGTCGGCTTCGACTTCGAGGTCAGCAGCGACCACTACTCACCGTGGCTGGTCAGCCAGGGCCACGCCCCTTACGCGTGGACCGTGCTTGGCGCGGTCGCCCAGGCCACGAACACCGTCGAGCTGGCGACGTATGTGACCTGCCCGATCATGCGCTACCACCCGGCCGTCGTGGCGCAGAAGTCCGCCACCCTGCAGCTGCTCTCCGACGGCCGGTTCATCCTCGGCCTCGGCTCGGGTGAGAACCTCAACGAGCACGTCACCGGGGAGGGCTGGCCGCCGATCGACCAGCGGCAGGAGATGCTGGCCGAGGCGGCCACCCTGATCCGTGAGCTGCACACGGGCGAGCTGACCACCTGGGAGGGTGACTACTTCCGCGTCGACTCCGCTCGGATCTGGGACGCGCCCGACGGCGGCGTACCGATCGCCATCGCGGTTTCCGGGGAGAAGTCGATCGAGAAGTTCGCTCCGCTCGCCGACCATCTGGTCGCGGTCGAGCCGCAGGCCGAGCTGATCAAGGCCTGGGACGCCGCCAAGGGCGACACGTCCTCCCGCAAGATCGGCCAGGTGCCCATCTGCTGGGACCCGGACAAGGACAGGGCCCTGCAGCGGGCGCACGACCAGTTCCGCTGGTTCGCCGGCGGATGGGCGGTGAATGCCGATCTGCCGACCCCGGCCGGGTTCGAGGGTGCCAGCCAGTACGTCCGGCCGGAGGACCTGGCCGAGACCATCGCCTGCGGACCCGATCTGGACGAGATCGCCCAAGCGGTCAAGGCCTACGTCGACGCCGGGTTCACCGACATCGCTGTCGTCCAGGTCGGGGACGAGGGCCAGTTCGAGTTCCTGGCTCAGGCGGCCGAGCCGCTGCTCGGCAAGCTCCGCGCCCTGTAATCCGTGTTTGCGACCCTTCCTCAGCTTTGCGCCGTCTGCAGAGGGTGCAAACGCGAGTAGAGGGCGCGAACCTGGCCGAGCACCGAGCTCACTGATCCGTGAAGTTCTTCCGCGTTGTGACCCTCCGGCATGCAAACATGGAAAAAAAGCAACGCGATGAAAGCAGATTATGAAACTCCTATTCACGACCAACCCGCTGCTCGGCCACCTCCAGCCGATGATGCCGCTGATCAAGGCGGCTCAGGCGGCGGGCCATCAGGTCCGGGTGGCGACCGGTGCTGACCTGGCCCGGGAGGTCCGGCGGCACGGCTTCCCCGTCTGGGTGGTTGGCCCAAGAATGAGCGAGGTCTGGGACGAGCTGGCATCGATGGACGACTGCGATAAGGACGAGTCGGAGGAGGAACGGCAGCTGGCGGCCACGTTGTTCGCATATCCGGCCGTGGCGCGGGCCCGGCAGCTGGTGCCCATGGCGGAATCGTGGCGTCCGGACGTGGTGATTTCTGAGCCGTACGAGTTCGCGGGCTGGCAGGCGGCCGCAGCCGTCGATGCCGCCAATGTCGTGCACGGGTTGGGCACCCACATCGCAGAGCTGCCGGAGTTGGCACAGCTCATCGGATCGGTGGTGGCCGGTGAGCTCGGTACGCCGAACCGCGCTTCCGAGATGTTCGCCGCACCCTATCTCGACCCATGCCCACCGTCGCTGCAGGCACCGGACCTGCGCCAGTTCTGCAACGTGCTCGGCATCCGGCCTGAGCCCGGTGTCGTCTACCCGGGTGAGCAGCTCCCCGACGCGATGCGCCGGTTGCCCTACGAACGGACGATCTATCTGACCCTGGGCACTGCCTACAACGCAGTCGACGCCTGGCAGGTCGCGCTGGAGGCGGTACGGGAGCTTGAGGTCAACGTTCTCGCCACCACCGGGAGCGACCTTGACCCGGCCGAGCTGGGCCCTCAGCCGAGCCATATTTCGCTGGCTCCGTTCGTCTCCCAGGCCCTGATCCTGCCGAACGTGGACGCGGTGGTCTGTCACGGCGGTTCTGGCACGGTGATGGGCGCCCTGGCCGAGGGACGGCCGGTCGTCGCGCTGCCGCTGGCGGCGGATCAGCTCGCCAACGCCGAGCAGCTCGTGCGAACGGGGGCGGGCCTGGCCGTGCTGCCGAACGCGCGTACGCCGGAGAGCATTCGAAGTGCCATTCGCCAGGTGCTCGACACTGTCTGCTTTGCTCAGGCTGCGGACGCTCTGCGCGCGGAGATCGCCACGATGCCGGCGGCCGAACACGTGCTGGCCGAGCTGGTCGAACTGTCCAGCACTCTGGTCGCCTGATCGAGCCGCCCTCCAAATCCATCCCTGAGCTCTCCGGATGTGGCCTTGTGCGGAGAAACGGAGCCGAAAGTGGCCGTAACGGGCTCCGGATGTGGCGTTGTGCGGAGAAACGGCCACGAAACCGGCCGCCTGCCAGAGGCCGTCTCAGCACGCGGTCTTGTTCAGGGGAGAGCTGCCCAGGCAATAGCCCGGCCTACCAGACGGAAGCGGATTCGCATGTGACCATGGGAAAGAATGCATCGCGAAGAAAGTCGATCCATGAAGTTCCTGTTCACGTCCAACCCGCTGCTCGGCCACTTCCTGCCGATGGTGCCGTTGATCCGCGCAGCTCAGGCGGCGGGTCATCAGGTCCGGGTGGCAACCGGTGCTGATCTTGTCCCGGAGGTCCACCGGCATGGCTTCCCGATCTGGGCGATCGGCCCGAGGATGAGCCAGGTCTGGGCAGAGCTAGCCGCCTCAACAGAGCCGGCCCGGGAGGAGCCCGAGCAGAGGTACCGGGCACCGATCGTGCTCTTCGGCCGCCCGGCCGCGGCCCGGGCCCGGCAGCTGCTACCGATGGCCGCTTTCTGGCGTCCGGATGTCGTCGTTCATGAGTTGTACGACATCGCCGGCATCGAGGCGGCCGCCGCTCTCGATGTCCCTGATGTCGCACACGGGTTCGGCACCTATGTGCCCGAGATGCCCATGTTCGCGGAGGTGGTCGGATCGGTGGTGGCCCAGGAGCTCGGCACGCCAAACCGGGCCGCCGATCTCTTCGAGTCGCCCTACCTGGACCCCTGTCCGCCCTCACTGCAACCGCCGGAGGTGCACCAGTTCCGCGACGTGTTGACGATCCGGCCCGAGGTGGGCCAGACGTACCCGGGTGAGCGGCTGCCCGAGGTGATGCGCCGGCTGCCGTTCCGGCGGACGATCTATGTGACCCTGGGTACCGCGTTCAATGCGCCGGAGGCCTGGCGGCTTACCCTGGAGGCGGTGCGCGAGCTGGAGGTCAACGTGATCGCCACGACCGGTAAGGACCTGGAGCCGGCCGCCTTCGGCCCGCAGCCAGGCCACATCGCGATGACTCGATTCGTTCCGCAGGCTTTGCTGCTGCGGCAGGTGGATGCGGTTGTCTGCCACTGTGGTTCCGGAACCATGCTGGGTGCCCTGGCCGAGGGCCGGCCGATCGTGGCCCTGCCCATGGCGGCGGACCAGTTCGCCAACGCCGACCAGGTCGTCCGCACCGGCGCCGGCGTCGTCGTGCCGCCGGATGGGCGTACGCCGGAGACCATCCGGAATGCCATCGAGCAGGTGCTCGACAACCTCAGCTTCGCCCAGGCCGCGTACGCCTTGCAGGCCGAGATCGCCGCCATGCCGACGGCTGAGCAGCGGCTGGCCGAGCTCGTCGAACGGGCCAGCGCACTGGTCTGAAAGTCTTGTCACGTTGGGCCGACAGAAGCTGGTCTAAGGCACCTTAGGTACCTCAGGCCCAAGCAGGGCCAGAAGATCAGCCATCTGTCCCATGTGCCACCGCCGGCTTAGCCCGACGCTTGAGACATGAGCATCAACGACTACACCTACTCGATCATCGCGAAGCAGCGTCGGCAGGACTTCATCGCCGAGGCCGCAAACAGTCGGCTGGCTCAGCTGGCCACCGCCGGCCGTACATCCTGGTGGCGCCGGGTCGGGCACGCCCTGACCCCGACGCGTCACCCGGTCCTCACTCCGCATCACAGCACCCGCTGACCACGGCCGATGTCAGTCGTCGGTGGCACGATTGATGCCGTGGTCAGAGGGAGTCGAGCGGCGGGAAGCAGCCGGGCCGAGCACCTGGTCGGACGTGCCGACCAGCGGGCCCGGCTGCGCTCCCTGCTCGACGAAGTGACGAGTAACGGCAGCCGCTTCGTCATCGTCGGCGGGGACGCCGGCGCGGGTAAGACCACGGTCATCGAGGCCTTCGCGGCCGACCTGTTCGGGCCGCTTGCCGACCGTAAGGCCCAGCTGATCCGCGGCCAGTGCGTCCCGCTGGGCGGCGAGGGCCTGCCGTACGCGCCGATCGTCGGCACGCTGCGCGACCTGGTCGCCCAGCACGGCCGCGATCAGGTGCTGGAGTGGGCCGGGGCCGGTGGGCGGGCGCTCGGCGTGCTGCTGCCCGACCTGACCGGCGGGGCGCCGGAGGGTGACTCCATCCGGCTGCAGCTGTTCGAGGCGATCACCCAGCTGTGGGAGCGGGCGAGTGAGCACAGCCCGCTTGTCGTGATCATCGAGGACATCCACTGGGCCGACGAGTCGACCCGGCACCTGCTGCGTTTCCTGGCGCGGGCGCTGACCGACGCGTCGGTGATGATCGTGGCCAGCTACCGGACCGACGAGCTGACCCGACGCCACCCGTTGCGGCCCTTCCTCGCCGAGATTGGTCGGCTTGCCGGCACCGTACGCGTTGATGTGCCGAGCCTTGACCGAGCCGAGGTCGCCGAGCTGCTGACCCAGTTGCTGGACCGCCCGCCCAGCAACGCTGTGATCGACACCGTCTTCCGGCGCAGCGAGGGCATCCCGTACTTCGTGGAGGAGCTGACCCGGTCGGCGGCCCGCGGCTGCATCGACATGCCCGACACGCTGCGCGATGCCCTCAACGTCCGAGTGCAGAACCTGTCCGATGAGGCACAGCAGGTGGTCGAGCTCGCCGCCGTGGCCGGAAACCATGTCGGCCACGAGCTGTTGGCGACCGTCGCCGGCGGTGCGGCGGTGGACCTCGACCGCGGGCTGCGCGAGGCGATCGACTCCTCGGTGCTCACCGCCGACGAGACCGGGTACGGCTTCCGGCACGCCCTGCTCCGCGAGGTGGTGCACGACGACCTGCTGCCCGGTCAGCACGCCCGGCTGCATGCCCGATTCGCTGCCCACCTCGAGTCCCGTCCCGAGCTGGTCAGCCCAGGCACGGCTCCGCTGGAGATCGCCCACCACTGGTCGGCCGCCCACGAGGTGACCAAGGCCTTCACCTGGTCCATCACCGCGGCGCGCTCCGACGTGGCGGCGTACCACGAGGCCTTGAAGATGTACGAGAGGGCCCTGGAGCTGTGGGATCAGGTGTCCGATCCCGAGTCGGTCGCGGGGCCGCGGGCAAGCGTGCTGAAGGAGGCGGCCACAGCTGCCAGCAATGCCGGGGAGGACGAGCGGGCCCTGGCGCTGGTGAACGCGGCGTTGGCCGAGTTCGGGCCGGACAGCAAGCCCCAGGAGCGCATCACCGCGTTGCTGCTCAAGGCGAGCCTGCTGGGCGGGCTGCTCCGGCCGGGCACCGTTGAGCCGCTGCGTGAGGCGATGACCCTGCTGCCCGACGACGCCGACCCGGTGCTGCGGGCACGCGTCATGGAGGCCTACGCCCGGCAGCTGATGCTGTCCGGTGAGGTGGACGAGGGCGTGAGCGCTGCCCGCGCCGCCGTGACTGCCGCCGTCGGGCTGGGGTCGGACAAGACCGAGTCCCATGCCCGCAACACCCTTGCCACGGGGCTCGAGGGGATCGGCGTAGAGGCCGAGGCGATGGCCGAGTTTGAGCGGGCCGGCGAGCTGGCCCGGGGCAGCACCCAGACCGAGCTGCGCTACTTCATCAACTACTCCGATGCCTTGAACCTGACCGGGCGGTACGCCGATGCGGTCAGCCAGGCCATGGCGGGGATCGAGCTGGCAAGAGCGCGTGGGCTGGAACGCTCGACCGGCTCCATGCTCGCAGGCAACGCGGCGGAGCCGCTGCTCTCGCTGGGCCAGTGGAGCCGCGCGTACGCGATGGCCGAGCGGGCGCTCGAACTGGACCCACCGGTCAACCACGTCGTGCACCTGCGGCTGCTGCAGGCCTGGCTGCGCACCTGGCGGGGGGAGCTGGACGAGGCAGAGGTCGTGCTCCGCGAGTACCGGCAGATGATTACCAGCGCCGATCCGTCGCCGCAGTACGTCAGTCAGGTGATCCGGGCCGACGCCGAGCACGCGATGGCGGTCGGCGACCATGCCCGAGCCTGGGCCGACATCACGGCGTTCCTCGATCGCTGGGACACCTACCACGCAGCGTGGACTTATCCGGTGCTGGCCGTGGGGGCAGCAGCCGCTCACGCCCTCGACCAGTGCGAGGGCACCGGCGCGCGCTCGGAGCTGATCCGCGACTTCGTCGACCGCCGGGCCCGCAAGATCAACATCCGGCCGCTGTGGCTGCCGGTGATCGAGGCCGAGCTGGCCGACTCCGCCGAGGGCTGGCGAGCCGCGCTGGCCGAGCTGCATGCGCTGCCCGGGCCGGCGCACCTGCGCCCGTACGCCGGGCTCCGGCTAGCCCAGCATCTGGTGGCCGGGCGCGAGCGGGTCGAGGCGAAGGCGGTGCTGGCCACAGCGTCCGAGCAGGCGGGCACGCTGGGCGCCCGGCTGCTGACCGATCGGCTGGCCGCGCTGGCGCACCGGGCGGGGTTGGATCCGGTGGCCGAGAGCCCGGCCAGCCCGCTGGCTGGGCTGACCCCGCGGGAGATCGAGGTGCTGCAACTGGTGGCGGCCGGAAACTCCAACGGCGAAATCGGCAGTGCGCTGTTCATCAGCACCAAGACCGCCAGCGTGCACGTGTCCAACATCTTGGCGAAGCTCGGCGTCAGCGGCCGCGGAGAGGCCGCCGCGCTGGCGTACAAGCTGGGGTTGGTTTCCGTCTGAGGCGTGCGACTCGCTCTCGAGGGCTACTGTTGCGCTCGTGAACTGGAAGGTGCTGGCTGCCCTGGCAGCCGCCGGTGGACTGGTGTATGCCGTGCTGCGCAAAAAGCGGAGCGTGGCAGATGACGACGAGCTGTGGGCTGCGGCCACCGACCCGGTTACCCGTTTCGGCACCACCTGAGCCGCCCCCGGCTCGGCACTCGAGCCGCCTCCCGTCAGGACTGCGGCGTGGGCGCTCCGGCGAGGAGTCACACTGGTCACATGATCGATGACCGGGACCGGGAAATCCTCGACGCGTACTCCGCCGCAGTGATCGCGGTGGCCCAGCGAGTGCTGCCCAGCGTGGCGAGCCTTCGGGTACGGGGCCGGCGCGGGGAGGGGTCCGGCAGCGCCAGCGTGCTGACGGCCGACGGCTACCTGCTGACCAGCGCGCACGTGGTCGAGGGCGCCAACCAAGCGACCGCCGCCTTCACCGACGGCACTGAGCTGACCGCCGACGTCGTGGGCAGGGATGCGCTCTCCGACCTCGCGGTACTCCGCGCCCGCAACGACGTCCCGCCGCCCGTCGAGCTGGGCAACGCCGGTCTGCTGCAGGTCGGCCAGCTCGTGGTCGCGCTCGGCAACCCTCTCGGCCTGGCCGGCAGCGTCACCGCCGGCATCGTGTCCGGGCTCGGCCGCTCCCTGCCCACCCGCGAAGGCCGGGTGGTCGACGAGGTGATCCAGACCGACGCGGCGCTCAACCCGGGCAACAGCGGTGGCGTGCTGGCCGACAGCCGCGGCCGGATGGTCGGGGTCAACACCGCGGTCGCCGGGATCGGCGTCGGGCTGGCCGTCCCGATTAACGACACCACCCAGCGGATCATCAGCGCGCTGATGTCCAACGGCCGGGTACGCCGTGCCTGGCTCGGCATCGCCGGGAACCAGGCACCGCTGCCGCCGGCGCTCGCGGCCAAGCTCGGCCGCCGCGAGGGGCTGCGGATCGCCCAGGTGATCACCGGCAGCCCGGCCGAGTCCTCGGGACTCCGTGCCGGGGACATCGTTGTCGCGGTCGCCGGGGAGCCGATTCCGTCCACCACTGTGCTGCAGCGCCGGATGGTCGAGGACGCGATCGGCCGCCGGGTGGAGATCACCGTCTGGCGCAATGGCGCCCTGGTCGACGTCATCGCCGTACCGCGGGAGCTGGACGCCTCGAACCGCTGAAACCTCGCTCGAACACCCCTTCGTCCGGTCAAACACCGTCTGCACAGGGTGTTCCAGCGGACGAAAGGGTGTTCGATCGGATGATCAGTGCGGCCGGCGCCGACCGGGTACGACCGAGATCAGGCAGCCACCGGGTAGTGGCGTGATGTCGATGTCGTTGAAGTCCGAGAACGATCTGTCCCGGTTGACGAAGGTCATCTGGTCGGGGGTGGGCACGGTACGCAGCTCGCTACGTCGCGCGGTCGGCGGCACGGGGGGAGGGACGACGGGTTCGGTCCGGCTCGGCAACCGGGTCCGTACGGCGGCCCGGAGCGGCTCACCGGGCGGTACCACGGCGCCGCACGTTGAGCACACCCGACCGCCCTGGTTGACGCCTTCGCAGACCCGGCAACGCCAGACGCTCATCCGTGCGGACCGTCGGTCATCTTCCGGACCAGCTTGCCCAGCAGCCGACTGGGCTGGCGGGTCTGTGGGGACGGCGCTGGTGCGGGAGTCCCCGGGGTGACGGCACGAAGTCCCTTCCCCCGCAGCGCGCTCGCGACTGGCGGAGAACTCGGCTCGGGCGTCGACCGCAGACCCATCAAGGTGGCGTGCACCTGACCTATCGTCGGGCGCTCGGCCGGATTGGCCGCGAGCATCCGGTCAACGAGGTCGGCAAGCTCGGAATCCACACCGGCCCGGGGAATCCGGAGAGTCTCGCCATGCCGGACAGCCGTGGCAGGTTCGTGGTACGTCGCGGCGTCGAAGGGCGGCGGGGCTCCGGTCAGGAACTCGGTGTAGACGAGCCCGAGCGAGAAGATGTCCGAGGCCACCCCCAGCTCGGCCGGAGTAACGCCCGCCTCCTGGATGTACCCCAGCAGCTCAGGGGAGTAGTAGTTGATCGTGCCGACGATCTCCTCGGCCGGCGGCGGGTTGCCGGCGATGTAGGAGCTGTCGAAGTCGATCAGCTTGCTGGTGTAGCCGAGTTCGGTGCGCTTCACCAAGATGTTGCTGGGCTTCAGGTCGCTGTGCACGATGCGGAGGTCGTGCAGGATCTTCAGGCTGTGCGCCACCGACTTCAGCAAGACCAGCTGCAGGCGGAAGTCGAGCGTGGCGATCCGTTCGTCAGCGGGGAACGCCGCGTCGACTTTCTCGGTCACCTTGTAGTACTTGGCACCCTCGCGGAAGAAGTCCAAGGTGACGATCAGGTTCCCGCCGTACGCGGACAGCGGAGCCAGCGCCTGCTGGATACCCCGGTGGTGGGCCTCGAAGGCGGCGCAGCGCGCCCGCTTCTTGGCCTTGATCCGCTCGCTGCCGGGCGCATTCTCATCCGGATAGGTCGGGCTGAGGAACTCCTTGAGGAAGTACTCACGGCCGTCCCGCTCGGCGAACGTCCACTTGCTCAAGCCGGCTCCCACCACCGTGAAGTCCTGCAGGATCCGGTAGCCGTTGATCACATCACCGGCCTTCATGAGGTCACCTCCTCGGCATGTTCCGGCTCCTCGTCCGGCTCCCGGTCCACAGCCGATTGCTGGTCGTCCAGCTGCTCGTCATCGAGAGGGGGCTCCGCCTTCAGGTGCCGCTCGTAATCCGGCTGGTACGCGTGCCAGCGCTCCGCAGTCAGGTCCTGGTACCGCTGGCGCGCAGCCTCGAGTGCTCGCTCGGCGTCAGCCACGGCGCGGCTGGACTCGTCCAGGGGTGAGATGTACTGCTCCTCCAGCTCGGCCACCCGCGGGGTGAAAAGGCTGCGGAACTGGGGCAGCTCGGCGCCGACGCCCATCATCGCCATGGCCGCGTCGTCGCCGGTGATGACAGCGACCTTGTGCTGGATCGATCGCGACCAGCCCTCGACGCTGCGCGCGTCCGGCAGTGCGCCGAGCACCAGATGCTCGAAGTGCATGGGCGTCGAGACGTACCCGAAGCACCCGTCGGTGGCGCAGCACACCAGGAACGGAGCTTTCAGCTCCACCCGGCGGTAGTTCACCGCGAAGTCGGTGTCGGCGGACATGGCGTTGCTCACCACGGAGTCGCGGTACAGGTTCGTCAATGCATCGATCGGCTCCCGCAGGTCGTCGGTGCTGAGCTGGCGGGCGCCGGTCGGCAGGAACGCGTACGCCCGCGAATCACCGGCCCAGAACACGTGACAGGCCCAGGTCGCCCGGTCGCGCTGCGTCCGCTGCAGTGCGACTACCGCCATCGTGGTGGGCAGAGCCCGCAGCAACCGCGACCGCAGCTGGCTCGGTGGCGCCTTCAACTCCGCCAGCCGTCCCTCCAGCGCCTGCCGGACCGACCGCTTGAGATCGTCCGCCGCCGCCTCACCCTCGAGGTTCCAGTCGGGCTCCAGCAGGTCGAGCATCCGCCGGGCGACAACGTCCCGGGCGATCCGGGAGGCCAGATAGGCACCGGATCGCCGCCCGTCCGGGGTTTCGTAGACCGTGCCCCCGGCGCCGCCCATGCCATCGAACACGCCGATCAGCCCCAGGTCCGGCCCGTCGCGAAGGATCGGGTCGGAGTCCTCGCCCTGACCGGGAATCTTCGCGAGGTTGAACCCGAACGAGATGGTCGGGCCAGCGGCGAACTCCGACCTCGCCGGTGTCGCCAGGTCGTCGCCGTCTGTCACACCGAGTTACCGATGGAGTCGATGATCGTCCCGTAGTCCACCTCGGACAGGCCGCCTCCGGCGTGGGACGGATGGTGCACCACGTTCTCCCACACCGATGAGATGTCACTCCAGCCGGGCCCGTCGGGCGCGAACAGGATGAGCCGCTTGGCGTTGGACGCCATCACACCCTGCTCGTCCTCCCACGCATCGGTCAGCGCGCTGAAGTCGGCCGGTATCCGTGAGGACAGATCCGCCGGGACCACCGACGGGTCCAACGTGTGGGCGGGCTGGTCGGTCCAGACGACGATCACCTGGCGGCGGCGGTCACCGACCCTGGTCCACGGCGAGTTGATCGCCACCGCAACGGCCTCCAAGCCGGATTCGGGGTGGTCGCCACCACCCTGCGGGATCAGGCCGTTGACGAACTCCGCGAATCCGGCCCGCTCGCCCGGCAGGGTGAAGAACGGGGACTCCTCAAGGGCGGCGTCGCCGTCCGCGGCGAAGTCGCGGAACGCGACGACGCGAACCCGCAACTGTTCGACATGCTTGCCCTTGGCGGTCAGGTTCTGCTGGACGTCGTCATAGAAGCTGAGGGCGTTGGCCTTCACCGAGTCGAGGATCGGGGTCATGCTGCCAGTCACGTCGATGCAGAACACGATGTCGACGGCGTAGGTCAGTCCGCGTGGCGCGGCGAGGCTCGATTGCGCAGCAGCGGGTGCCGCGACAGTCGGCTCAGCTGCCCCGTCGGGTGCAGAGGCTGCAGCAGGCGGCGGAGCCACCGGCCACTCGGCGGGCTGGGCGGCCGGTGTCTCGGTGGAGGCTGGCTCGGCGACAGGTGCCGCAGTGGTCGGTTGGCTGGGGGTCGGGTTTTCGCTCATGAGGTCTTCCTTCCCAATTTGGGCTTGCCTAACGCAAAAGGAGACATCCCGCGCTGGGTCCCTGGTGAGACCCGGCGCGGGACGGTGTATCCCAAAGGATCAGCCCTCGCGGCTGCCTGACTTGGCCAGGCCCCGGCTGATCAGGTACCCGATCGTCAGCAGCGTGACGAGGAACCATGCCTGGTAGCCATTGAAGCCCTGGCCATCCTGGGCGTTGTCGATGACCGCGGAGGCGACGAGGACGCCGATGACCGAGGCAACGTAGACGACCAGCTCGGTGGTCTTGAACGCAGACTTGGTCTCGGAGGTGGTCCGGCGACGGGCAGGAACCTGATCGAGGTCGACGCCGTCGTTGGACGTGAAGGTGGAACTTGACATTTCTGATATCTCCCTGAGATGCGCGGACTCGTGGTCGCACGAAAAAGGCGGCAGCCAGATCGGCTTACCGCCATTGACTCCCGCGCAAAGGTTTGCACGCGGGTTTACGACGTAAACGGTACTCGGTTGTGGATTGATGGGCAAATCGAGTGGCGAGCGGGGGTCTGCCCGGCTGTCTGGTGGCCTGAATAATCGAGGAGGGAGGATCGGTTGCGAAGGCGAACTTGGATTGGGCTGGCTGCCGGCCTCGCCGTGCTCTTCCTCGTGGTCGCCGTCGTGGTTGTCCCTCGGCTTCGGGGCACCGATCCGGCGACAGTCACCGTGATGACGCGCAACCTGTATCTCGGGGCCGACATCAACCGGCCCGTACGCGCCGCTTCCGGCCGCACCGGCCCGGCGGCGCTAGTCGCCCTCGGCCTGGCCAACAATGAGGTCCGCAAGATCGTCGACGAAACCGACTTCGCGGTTCGGAGCCGGCTGCTCGCCGCGGAGATCGCCACGGCCCGGCCGGACGTGGTGGGTCTGCAGGAGGTCGCGCTCTGGCGTTCCGGGCCGTTGCAGCTCGATCAGCCGGGCCGGCTGAACGCCTCGACGGTGGACTACGACTTTCTGTCGATGCTGCTCACCGAGCTCGCGCGCCGGCAGGTGAGCTACGACGTCGTGCAGGCTCAGGAGGAGTCGGATGTGGAGGGTCCCGCCTTTCTCGGCAACCCGAGGGCTGGGACGGCCCGGCTGGCGCGGGACGTCCGGCTGACGCTCCGTGACGTGATCCTGGTCCGTACGGCCGCCGGGATCACCGTGCGGGATCGGGGCAGCGGTCAGTACGCCGCGAGGATCCAGATCGAGCTGGCCGGCATCCCCTATCGATACATCCGCGGCTTCGCTTGGGCCGATCTGAAGATCGGGAAGACGCGCTTCCGCTTCGTCACCACCCATCTGGAGTCGAGGAGCGCCGACGTAAATCTGGCCCAGGCCGATGAACTGCTGGCGGGCCCGGCCGGGGTCCGGCCCGGTCTCACGGTGATCGCCTGCGACTGCAACTCCGACCCGCAGGACCAGACCGTCGCGCCTTCGGACACCGTTCCAGCGGCCGCCGCGTACACCAGGCTCACCTCCAGCGGCGGATTTGCCGACGCCTGGCTTGCACAGCGGCTGCCCGCCGGACCCGGCTTCACCTCGTGGATGGGCGAAACGCTGCGCGACCCGACCGCCCAGCTCAGCCGGCGGATCGACCTGGTGCTTGCCCGGGGACTCCGCCCGGAGCAGCTGGCCGCATGTCGGGCTGAGGTCACCGGGAACGAGCCGGCCGACCGGGACCCCGGCACGGGGCTGTGGCCGTCCGATCATGCCGGCGTCGTCGTCCAGATCCCGCTTGGGGGAGGGTGACCGGACGAATGCTCGAGGCCCTCTCCCCGCAACGCCGCCGGCTCGTCCTGCTCACCTCGGTGCTGGCCGCGCTACTCGTCGTCAGCCTGGTGGCGACGGCGATCGTCCGCGCCGCAGGCCGCGCCACCGATCCGGTGCCGCAGGACCAGCTGGGCCCGGTGCTGCTGGTGCCCGGCTACGGCGGCCGCGTTGCCTCCCTGGACCCGCTCGCTGAAGCGTTGCGCGCCGCCGGACGGCAGGTCGTCGTCGTGGAACGGCTCGGCGACGGTACCGGTGACCTGCGGGCGGAGGCCGAGCACCTCCGCGAGGTGGCGGAGCAGGTCAAGGCCGAGACGGATGCGCCCTCGGTCGACGTCATCGGCTACTCCGCCGGCGGGGTGGTCGCCCGGCTCTGGGTACGCGACTACGGGGGCGGGCGCGTGGCCCGGCGGATGCTGACTCTGGGTTCGCCGCACCACGGCACCAGTCAGGCAGCGCTGGGTCGCGAGTTCGCCGGCGGCTGCCCGACTGCGTGCGAGCAGCTTGCACCCGATAGCGACCTGCTCCGCAAGCTGAACTCCGGCGACGAGACGCCCGACGGGCCGCTGTGGGCGACAGTACGCTCCACCGGCGACCAGGTGGTCACCCCGGTCGACTCGGCGGAGCTCGATGGTGCGCTCAACATCCTCGTCCAGGATGTCTGCCCGGGCGCGACGACGAGTCACGGCGGTCTTCCTGGTGACCCGGTGACCAAGGCGGCGCTGGCGTCCGTACTCGGCATTGAGCCGCCGCATCCACCCGCCGCGAGCTGTTAGGACGCCGCCTGACGCAGGCCCCTGTGTCGCGTTAGCCGTCTCAAGACGGCTAACGGGTGTCGCACCGGGCTCCGAGGCACGCATTAGCCGTCTTGAGACGGCAAACGTGAACACCAGCCGCTGTCAGTCGTCGATGTCCTTGGTGCTGAAGTTGGCCCAGGCAGCGAGCGCGAAGACGAGCAGGTACGCCAGCTGCACCTCAAGGCCGCGAATCACGTCGTCCCACAGGATCGGGTCCCGGAAGAGATCCACGAAGGCCAGCCAGTAGCGGGTGGGCAGGTAGGGGTGCAGCGCTCCGGCGGCGTCCAGCCCGAGCAGCACGGTGGAGGTGACCAGTACCCCGACCGTGCCCAGTGCCGCACCGATGGACGACGTCGTCAGCGTGGACAGGAACAGCGCCACGGCGGCGACTCCGAGCATGCAGACGATCACGTACGCCAGGGCGAGCATGGTGCGCCAGGCGAGGTCCTGCTCGGTCAGGGTCGACCCGCTGACGCTGACCGTGCCAGCAGGGCCTACCGTCGGGGACTTTCCGAGTAGCACCCGGCCTTCGACGTAAGCGACCGCGCTGACCACCAGCACGGCGAGCACCACGAACGCGACCACCGTGACGAGCTTGGCGATCAGCAGGTGGGTACGCCCCACCGGCCGGACCAGCAGGTAGCGCAGCGTGCCGGTCTGGGTCTCCCCGGCGATCGCGTCGCCGCCGAGCACCGCGACCGCAATGGGCAGGAACAGCGGCAGCACGACGCCCAGCGCGGCCAGCGGAAACAGGGTGCCGTCACTGAGCACGGCCGAGAGGAACGGTGGCCCGGTGCCGGGCCGCGGCCCTAGGTCGGTGACCGCCAGCAGCACCGCGACCAGGGTGGGCAGCGCGACCAGCATGCCGATGATCAGCCAGGTACGCGGCCGCCGGAGCAGCTTGACCAGCTCGACCCGGATCATCGGTGCGACTCCCGACGCTCGCCGGCTGCCGCATCCAGCACCACCCGCTCCAGGTCCCGCCGGTACGGCCCGACCTCGGCCACCCGTACGCCCTCGCCGACCAGGTAGGCGTTCAGTGCGGCGGGGTCGTCGGCGGTGACCAGGAGTCGTTGACCCTCGACGCTGACGACCGCGCTGCCGAGCAATGAGGCGCACTGGAAGGCGTCGGGCGTACGGATCTCGACCAGGCCGGACGGCCGCAGCAGGGCGTCCAGATTCTCCTGCAGCACCAGCCGCCCGCGGTCGAGCACGCCCACTGTGGTGCACATCTGCTCGATCTCGGACAGCAGGTGGCTGGACAGGAAAATCGTCGTGCCCTCGGCGTTCAGCTCCAACAGCAGCCGCCGGATCTCGGTGATGCCCTGTGGGTCCAGGCCGTTGGTCGGCTCGTCGAGGATCAGCAGCTGCGGCCGCCGCATCAGGGCCGCGGCCAGGCCCAGCCGTTGCCGCATGCCGAACGAGTACGTGCGGGTGGGCCGCCGGTCGGCCGGGTCGAGACCCACCCGCTCCAGCACGGCACCGATCTGGGCACGACGCTCGCCGCCGCGCAGCGGGTTCGGTCCGGTGGCGTCCAACAGGGCCAGATTCGCCGCGCCGGACAGATGCGGGTAGGCCCCCGGCTCCTCTACCAGCGCCCCGACGCGTGGCAGCACCGTATGCCGCGCCGCCGGCATCGGGTGAGTCAGCAGCTCGACTTCCCCGCTCGTCGGCAGCACCAGGCCGAGCAGCATCCGTACCGTCGTCGTCTTGCCCGAACCGTTGGCGCCGAGGAAGCCGTAGACGTCGCCCTCACCGACCTCGAGGTCGACGTCATCGACCGCGCGCAGCTCGCCATAGCGCTTCGTCAGGCCGCGGGTCCGGATCGCCGACGTCGCCGTCATGACCGGCCCAGCAGTTCGGTCGCCGCGCGCTGCAGGGTCTCTCCAGTCACCGTGCCGGTCAGCAGCAGGGCGCTCCGGCCTTCTCGGCGCGGCGTCAGCAGCAGCCCGACCGGACCGACCGGCGCCAGCGTGCCGACCGAGGTCTCCTGCGCGTTTCCGCTGTCCCGCAGCCGCTGCCGCAGCGGACGGGCAACCTGGCCCCGCAACGGCAGCACCAGCAGCGTGGTCGGGCCGCGGCCGTAGATCCCGACCGCTCCCGGGTCGTCCCCATTCCGGGTGCGCAGCCCCGCAACGGCCCGGGGCAGGTCGTACGCGGCCAGCGCGTTGGCCTCGGCGGCGACGTCGACCGACGGCTCGTAGGCGATCCGGATGCCCGACGCCGGGCGGAACAGCGTGGCCGATGACGGCGGGAGACTCAGGTCGAGCGTCCGCATGGTGCTGCGAAGGACCGGCCGGGTGTCGCCCACGCCGTACAGATCGACTCTCAGCGGCAGCCCGGTGCCCGGGTCGGCCCAGATGTCGACCTGCGCGATGCTGGTGGCGCGATCGGCCGGGCGGAGGTGTACGCCGGCTGCGTCGATCCCGGCCACCCGGCGGGCGGGCAGTTCGGAGAGTTCCTCGGCGCGTACGCCCTGCAGCATCAGCCTGGCCAGAGTCGGCGGCAGCAGGTCGGACGCATCCGGCAGGCGGATCTCCGACACGGGGGAGACCGTCGCCGTCTCCGACTCGAAGACCCAGCGGATCGTGCTCGCTCCGCGCCGGATCAGGTCGGTCTCGCCGGTGCTGCGGATCCGGTCGACCCGCCAGTCGTCGGAAGCGCGCCACCACACCCGCAGGTCGTTGTCCTCCCCGAGCAGCTGGGCCAGCCCGACGAAGGAGTCGCTGTCCGGCAGTTGCAGGTTGCCGGAGGTCCGCACCATGCCGGACCAGCCGGTGCCGCCGGAGGCCTGGATGCGCTGCACCAGGTCCGCAGGGCTGACCCCCGGGTCGGCGGCCGGGCTCAGATTCGCCGCCACCGGAATGCCGATCAGCGCGGCAGCCGCAACCAGCACGACCAGCCAGCGCGGCGTCATGGCTGCCACTGTATGTGGCGAGACCCAGGCCCCCCTTCGTCGCGAAACCGGTCACAGACGACAACAATCCGCCCGATTCCCTGT
>JBKPNA010000136.1:0-2463 GCA_046765695.1 Actinomycetota bacterium
GCATGGTGCTGATCCAGTCGGGCTGCGGCGGGTTGTCCGCGCCGAACAGGTTCCACACCCCGGTGATCGCCCCGTTGAACAGGCCGTACTCCGGGTTGTAGAGGGCGTGCTTCCAGAGCAGCGCGGCGGCGACCGGCACGACCAGGAACGGCGCGATCATCATGGTGCGGACCGCGCCGCGGCCGACGAACTTGCGGTCCAGCAGCAGCGCGATGAGCATGCCGAGCACCAGGCTCACCAGCACCACGACGACGGTGAGCTCGATCGTCACGATCACCGAGTGCCGCATGTTGACGTCGGTGAAGACGCGGCGGAAGTTGGCGAAGCCGGCGAAGCGGCGCTCGTCGGGGTAGTAGGCGTTCCAGTCCATGAACGAGATCGCCAGGGTGGCGACGAACGGCAGCTGGGTGAGGATGATGGTGAAGATCAGCGCTGGGAGCAGCGGCGCCCGGCGGGCCCAGTTGCCGGACGGGCGGGGGGCCAGGTGTGCCGTGGTCGTCCCTCCAGCTGCCCTGCCTCGGCGTCCGCTACCGACTGCGACGCTCATCGGACCCCTCCTGTCTGGTGTCCTGTCAGGTGCTGATTGCGCCCCGGGACGTGGAATCGGCCGGTCATGAGCCGAGCCGTGACTGATAGCGCTCGGCGACGTCCTCCGCGAGCTGCTGTCCCTGATCGAGGGCTTCTTCCACGGTCATCTGTCCTGCGATGGCGGAACTGACGTCCTGGGATACCTGGGTCCCCAGGGCGGGGAACTCGGGGATGTCGACGAATTGGATGCCCGGGGCGGGGCGGGGCTGAACTCCGGGATTCAGCGGGTCGGCGTTCGCGATGGCGTTCCGGGTGGGTTCTGCGAATGCGGCGGCCACCTTGAGGTACTCGGGGTTCTCGTAGGTCGAGTTGCGCTTGCCCGCCGGGACCTTGGACCAGCCCAGCTGCTCACCGACCAATTGCTCGTAGTCCTTGCCCGAGGCCCATGAGATGAACTGCCAGGCCTTGTCCTTCTTCTGGCTCGCCTGCTCGATTCCCCAGGACCAGGCGTAGAGCCAGCCCGAGTGCTCCGTCTTGACCACCGGTGCGGGTGCGTAACCGATCTTGCCGCGGACCGGGGAGTCCGACGCCTCCAGCGAGCCGGCGGCCGACGTGGCGTCGTACCACATGGCCACCTTGCCCTGGATGAGGTTGTTGAGGCATTCGGTGAACCCCGCCTGCGGTGCGCCGTTCTCTCCGTAGTTGCGCACCAGGTCGACGTAGAACTTCGTCGCCAGTTGGAACTCCGGCGCGTTGACCTGTGCGTGCCAGTCCTTGGTGAACCAGGTCCCGCCGAACGTGTTGACGACCGTTGTGAGCGGCGCGAAGAGCTGTCCCCACCCGGGCTGGCCCCGCAGGCAGATCCCGGCCATCCCCGGCTCGGCGCCGTTGATCTTCGTGGCGATTTCGGCCACCTGCGGCCAGGTCGGCTTGTCCGGCATCGTGATGCCCTTGGCGGCCAGCACGTCCTTGCGATACATCAAGAAGGACGATTCGCCATAGAAGGGCTGACCGTACACCTTACCGTCCTGGCCGGACAGGGACTTCACCATCGGCGGCAGGATGTCGGCCTGGTCGAATTTCGAGTCGGCCGCAATGTAATCGTCCAGAGGGGCGATCCACTTGCTTCGAGCGTAGATCGGGATCTCGAAGTTGCTCACCGAGGCGATGTCGTACTGCCCGGCCTGGCTTGAGAACTCCTGGCTGATCTTGTCGCGCACGTCGTTCTCGGGCAGAACCGTGAAGTTCACCCCGATGCCGGTCTCCTTCGTGAAGTGATCGGCGGTGAGCTTCTGCAGGTCGACCATCTGTGGGTTGTTGACCATCAGCACGTTGATGCTGTCCGAGCCGCCTCCCACGCCGCCGCCCCAACCGGCGCAGCCACTCAGCGCAAGTGCCAGCATCAGCAGCGGCGCGGCACGTCGTCCGGATCTCCACACAGTGCGCACGATGACGAACCCCGCCTTCGCTCATCTGAGCATCGATAGCGTCAAATGTCAGCTTCGTACTCGGTGGACCGTACGTCAACGGTGCATGCCACAATGGGCCCCGACGTGCTCACATGAGCGGGAGGCCAGTGTGTCTGGAAAAGCGAACATCGGGCCGGCCCACCTGGTCCTCACGGCCTCCGTCGCACGCCGGTACTACCTCGACGGCAAGTCCAAGATCGAGATCGCCGACGAGTTCAACCTCAGCCGGTTCAAGGTCGCGCGCCTGCTGGACAATGCGCTGGCCAGCGGCCTGGTCCGGATCGAGATCGGGCGGCCGGGCGCGATCGACGTCGTTCTGTCGGGTGAGCTGCGCGACGCGTACGGCCTGCTGCATGCCATCGTCGTCGACACCCTCGAGGAGGACCCCCTGACCGTTCGCCAGCTGGTCGGCGCCGCGGGCGCCGAACTGCTGTCCGAGATCGCCACCCGGAGCGACGTGCTCGGG